>CALXAY010000026.1 GCA_944386415.1 uncultured Clostridia bacterium
GTATTTTCTTTTGTTGCCTTTTCTAAGCTACTTATTCTTTCTGTATTTTCTTTTGTTGCCTTTTCTAAGCTACTTATTCTTTCTGTATTTTCTTTTGTTGCCTTTTCTAAGCTACTTATCCTTTCTGTATTTTCTTTTGTTGCCTTTTCTAATCTACTTATTCTTTCTGTATTTTCTTTTGTTGCCTTTTCTAAGCTACTTATCCTTTCTGTATTTTCTTTTGTTACTTGTTCTAAGCTACTTATTCTTTCTGTATTTTCTTTTGTTACTTGTTCTAAGCTACTTACCTTAGTATCTAACCCATTTATTTGAATTTTTAGTTCCACAATTGCCTTCGTATTTTCTTCTGTTGCTTGTTCCAAACTGGTTAACCTTTTATCATTTGCATCCCAACGTTTATCGTTTTCTTCCCATCTTTTGTTTTCTTCTGTTCTAAATTCTCTTAGTTCTTTTAAAATTGTGTTTACCACTTCTTCTTGCATAACTTATACCTCCTTTTAAAACATTTTTTTACTTTTCTAATGCCTTTACTCTTTCGGTCAAGTTCCAAACTTTTAAAATTAGGTTATATATTAACTGTTCTTTTTCCGAATCATTACTAAAATCTAAATCATGTATTTTATTTTCTTCTGTTTCTTTTAATTCTTCTATTGCTCTTTCTAGATTTTCAGTTTTGCCTTTTATATTAACCATTTCAACCGTATTTTCAGCTATTACCATTTCTAGATTATCTATTTTTCCTTCTAATCCTCCTGTTTCTATTTTTAATGCTGAAATTATTTCAGAGTTTTCTTTTGTTTCTTTTTCTAAATTAGAAAGTACTTTATTATTTTTATTCCAACGTTTTTTTTCTTCTATTATAAATTCTCTTAACTCTATTAGCATTGTGTTTACTACTTCTTCTTGCATATTTTCTTCACCTCTTTTTTAAAAAAGTTGTTTTTTTCTCACTATTTATTATATTAATTATTTAACCATAGAGTTATAAGAAAGTCAAGAAAAAAGAACAAAAAAGTTAATTTTTTTGTTCTTTAAATTTATTATTTACTAATAAGTTACACTAGTTTTTCTGTCTCTTTTGCTATCATTAGTTCCTCATTTGTTGGAATTACATATACTGTAGCTTTAGATGTTGGTTTAGAGATAATTTTTTCTTCTCCTCTCATGTTGTTTTCATCTACATCTATTTCTACTCCCATAAATGCAAGTTTTTCACAAATACCTTTTCTTATATTAATTTGGTTTTCTCCAATTCCACCAGTAAATATAATATAATCTACACCGTTCATTAAGCTAGCATATTTTGCTATATAACTTGCAATAGAATATTCAAAACTTTCAATTGCAATTTTGGCTCTTTCATTTCCCTCATTTGATGCTTGTTCTATTACTCTAAAATCTGGAGCTAACCCTGAAATTCCCATTACTCCTGATTTTTTATTTAATATATCTTCCATTTCACCAGCTGTAATATTTTCTTTTTTCATAATATATGTTAAAACAGATGGATCTAAATCCCCACTCCTAGTTACCATTGGAATACCACCAAGAGGAGTTAATCCCATACTAGTATCAAAAGACTTGCCATTTTTTATAGCACATATACTAGAGCCTTGTCCTAAATGACAAGAAACTATTTTTAATTTTGTTACATCCTTTCCTTCTATTTTAGCTAATCTCTGAGATACATACATATGAGATGTACCATGTGCACCATATTTCCTTACTCCATACTTTTTATAATATTCATATGGTATCGGATAAATATAATTTTCTTTTGGCATTGTTTGATGAAAAGTTGTATCAAATACTGCTACCATTGGTTTTCCTGGCATAACTTTCTTACAAGCCTCCATTCCAAGTGCTGCCGCTGGATTATGTAATGGTGCAAATTCCCCACATTCTTTTATTTGTTCAATTACTTTATCATTAATTACTGCTGAAGTCTTAAACACTTCCCCACCATGAACAACTCTATGTCCTATTGCTTCTATTTCATCTAAACTATCTATTACTTTATATTCTTCATTTGTAAGTTGAGCTAAAGTAAACTCAATAGCCTCTTTATGGTCGTAAGCAGACTTTTTAATTTCTACTTTTTTTCCTAATGCTTTGTGTGTAATAAAAGCTTCTTCTTCTCCTATTCTTTCATATTTCCCTGAAGCTAAAACTTCTTCTGTTTCCATATTAATTAATTGATATTTTAATGATGAACTCCCACAATTTAATACTAATATTTTCAATTTTTTCATTCCTTTCATTATTATTTTAGTTTATTTTTTATATTATTTAAAACTTACTATCTAATCTTTTAAATGTTTCATTGTTTCTTTCGCAATCATTAATTCTTCATTTGTTGGAACTACATATACAATAACTTTTGAATCTTCTGAAGATACCTTTGCTTCTTGTCCTTTTATCATTTGGTTTTTTTCTTTATCTAATTTAATACCAAAAATATTTAGTCCCTCACATATTGCTTCTCTTGAGTCTTGTCCTTTTTCTCCAACACCTGCAGTAAACGTTAAAACATCTATTCCTCCCATCGCTACTATACATTTAATAACATAAGCAGCTACTGTATTATGGAATATTTTTAAAGCTAATTTTGCATGATGACCGCCAGCATTTGCCTCTTGTTCTATATCTCTAAAGTCCATTGATACTCTAGATACTCCATATACTCCTGATTCTTTATTTAAAACGCCTTCCATTTCTTCAGGTGATAAATTTAATTTATTCATCATATAAGTTACAACAGAAGGGTCTAAATCTCCACTTCTAGTTCCCATAACTATTCCACCAAGAGGTGTCAATCCCATACTTGTTTCAACTGATTTACCATTTTGAATTGCACATACACTTGCACCTTGTCCTAAATGGCAATTTACTATTTTTAAATCTTTTACATCTTTCTTAAGCAAATAAGCTACTCTTTCTGCTACATATTGATGTGATGTTCCATGGAATCCATATTTTCTAATACCATATTTTTCATAATATTCATATGGTATTGGATAAATGTATCTTTCTTTAGGTAAAGTTTGGTGAAATGCTGTATCGAATACTGCTACCATTTTCATATTAGGAACAACTTTTTTGCAAGCCTCCATACCAAGCACAGCTGCTGGATTATGTAATGGAGCTAAATCACTACATTTTCTTATTTCTTCGATTACTTCGTCTGTAATTGGAACCGGCTTTGAAAACTTTTCTCCACCATGAACAACTCTATGCCCTATTCCTGCTAACTCATCTAAACTTTTTAATACACCATAATGTTCATTTGTTATTCTATCTAAAACAAATTTAATTGCTTCCTCATGATTTCTTGCCTCACGTTCAAATTTGTGTTTTATGCCATTTACTTTATGTGTTACAAACGATTTTGCTTGTCCTATTCTTTCAAAATTTCCTTTTACCAATGTTTCTTCTGTTTCCATATCAATTACTTGATATTTAAGCGATGAACTTCCTGAATTTAATACTAATACTTTCATATTTCCTCCCTTCTTGAGACAAAAAAGCCCCGTCCCCTTATGTCTCATCTTGTGCTTGAACTGCTGTTATCGCTATTACTCCTGCTATATCTTTACTAGAACAACCTCTAGACAAATCATTTACAGGCCTTGCAATTCCTTGGCAAAGTGGTCCATATGCTTCTGCTTTACCCAATCTTTGTACCAATTTATAACCAATATTACCTGCATCTAAATTAGGGAATATTAACACATTTGCTTCTCCTTTAACAGGACTATCTGGTGCTTTAAATTTAGCAACCTCTGGTACAATTGCTGCATCTAATTGCAATTCTCCGTCTACTATTAAATCTGGTGCTTTTTCTTTTACTAATTTAGTTGCATTTATCATTTTTTCAGTTAATTCTGATTTTGCACTACCTTTGCTAGAATATGATAACATTGCTACTTTTGGCGTTTTTCCTACTAACTGATAAAAACTTTTGCTTGATGATATTGCTATTTCTGACAAACTCTCCGCATCTGGATTTTCGTTTAAACCACTATCTCCAAATATAAACGTTCCATTTTCTCCGTATTCACAATTTGGAACTACCATTACAAAAAATGCTGATACTAATTTTGTTCCTGGTGCTGTTTTTAATATCTGCAGAGCTGGTCGTAGCGTATCAGATGTTGAATGTATAGCTCCTGATACTAGACCATCAGCTTTGCTTCCTTCGTCTTTTAACATTAACATTCCATAGTATGTAGGGTCTTTTACTAACTCTTTTGCTTGTTCTATTGTCATACCTTTATGTTTTCTTAAATCATATAAAAGATTTACATATTCATCATATTTTTCTGACTCTACAGGATTTATTATCTCTACTTCCGTTATATCTATATTATTTTCTTTTGCTTTTTCTAAAACTTTTTCTTTGTTACCTATTAATATTACTTTTGCAAATTTCTCATCCAAGACCATTTTTGTTGCTTCTAAAGTCCTTACGTCTTCGGCTTCTGGAAGCACTATAGTTTTTATGTCTTTTCTTGCTCTTTCTTTTATCTCTTCTATAAATGACATTCTTATTCCTCCTTATAAAATAATCCATTCACATTATATAGGTAAAAACAAAAAAGCACAAGAGTTTTTTATAATTCTTATACTTTTGATAAATATAGGCAAATACAAAATTATCTATATAAATAATTCTATAATAATGCTTTTATATCTTCATCTTGTTTTAATTCTTCTGAAATAAAGTGATAACTTTGTTTGTTTTGCTTTACTGCTATCATTGCGAGTTCTTTATCATTTCTTAATCTATCTGAAGCATATTTTATTATTATTCCTTTATTTTCTACTGATGATTTAACTACTTCTCTATCATCTCGAAGTTCTTTACTTGCAAAATATAATGCTTGTCCATAAGTTTTACAAGCTTCTAATATTACTTCTTTATCTGCTCTTAATTTTTCAGAGGCATAACATATTGTCCAAGGAGCTCCTTTTACTCCTTTTAATATTACTTCTTTATCATTTTTTAGCATACTACTTGCAAACTCTAGACTTTCTGGATCTTGGTCTAATGCTGTCATTACTACTTCTTTATCATTTTGAAGTTCATGTGATACTAAGTCTAAAAATTTTCCATTTTCTGCTACTGCTTTTAATATAAATTCTTTATCATTACTATACTCTTTTATTTCTTCTTCTGTCATGACAAACAGCCTCCTAAAAAATAAACTAATAAACAATATATACAAAAATTAAAATAATAAATAACAAACAAAACAAAAATAATAAAATAAATTTATTTTAATTTAGCAATTAAAGCTTTTATTTTTATTCCTTCTTCTGAAAACATTTTCTCATGTTCTGTTTCTATATTTTTTTTAAAAATAGGTTTACTATGTAAGTCATATGTTTTAGAAAGTATTTCAAATCCACATTCATCAAAATAATATAAACTACTATCGAATAATTCATCATCATCTGTTTTGAAATATATTTCTCCACCATCAACTAAAAACTCTTTGTACTTTTCTAATTGCCTTGTGTGCGTTAATCTTTTCTTTCTATGTTTTCCTCTTGGCCAAGGATTACAAAAATTTATATATATTCTTTCCACTTTGTCGGCTTTATCTAATATTAAATTTATTCTTTCTATATCAAATCTAGTTAGGATTACATTTTTGGGCTCAATTCCAGCTTCTAAATAACTTTGTTCTACATTTCTCTTAGCTAAACCAAGCATTGCATCTATTAAGTCTATTGCTAAATAATTTACATCTAAATTTTCAACTGCAATTTTTGATATAAAAGTTCCTTTTCCACAACCTAATTCTAACATAAATGGTAAATTAGGATTCTCAAAATGTTCGCACCATTTTCCCTTCCAATTTTCTGGTTCATCTTCGTAAAATTTACTTGATTCTAATTCTGGTCTTGCCCATTTTTTATAACGTATTCTCATTTAAAACCTCCAAATTCTTTAGTTATTTTAACAAATTGCTACATAATTTTCAAGTATTAAAAACTTTATTAATTTTTATTTTTTTGCCTATTTAGGTATTTTATAGTATAATACTATTTAGAAATGAGGAAAAAAATGAAATTAGAATATTTAGTTAAAGATAATAAGTATAAAAATATAAATGAAATATTATCACTAGAATTTAAAATATCATCAAGATTAAAGAATAAATTAGTTAAAAAAAATATGATATTCTTAAATGGCTCTATTTGCGATACCAGAAATAATATAACTCTTGGAGATAAATTACTTGTTAATTTAAATTATAATGAAGATAATTCAAACATAATACCAAAAGAAATGACTTTAGATATAATATATGAAGATGAATGGTTACTTGTTGTAAATAAACCATCAGGAATTACTGTACACCCTTCAATGCTTCACTTTGAAGACTCATTATCTAATGGAGTACGTTTCTACTTTGATAAAATTGATTTAAAGAAAAAAATAAGACCAGTAAATAGATTAGATAAAGACACCTCTGGCCTAGTTATATTTGCTAAAAATGAATATATTCAAGAATCCTTAAATCTTCAAATGCAAGAATCTAATTTTAAGAAAGAATACTTATGCTTATGTTCTGGTTTATTTGATAAAAAATCCGGAACAATAAATCTACCTATAGCAAGAAAAGAAGGAAGTATAATAGAAAGATGTATAGATAAACATGGAAAAAAAGCAATTACTCTTTATAAAGTACTAAAAGATTTTAGAGATTATAGCTTAGTTTCGTGTAAATTAGAAACTGGAAGAACTCATCAAATAAGAGTTCATATGGCTTATTATGGTCATCCCATACTTCGGAGACACTTTATATGGTAATCCTTCTAATATAATTTCTAGGCAAGCCTTACATAGTTATAAAATAAAGTTTATACATCCGATTAGCAAAAAAGAAATAGAACTAATATCAAGATTACCACAAGATATGGAGCATTGTATTAATTAATAGCACAAAATAAAGTGTGTAAGTTAAAGCTACAAAAACTTATACACTTCATTTTTATATTAGTTTTCTTTCTATAATCTAGCTCATTCTTATTGCTTCTAATCCTGCTATTGCTCCTTCATATACTGCTTTTGACACTTGTAGCAATCCTCCTGTACAATCTCCACAAGCAAATAAACCTCTTATATTTGTTTGCATTTTTTCGTTTACAACTATTTTATCTTTATTAGTCAAAGCTCCTAGTTTTTTAGCAAAATCAGTGCTTTCTGCTACGCCTTGAGCAATAAAAACACCATCTACTTTTATTTTCGTTCCGTCTTCTAATTCAACCTCTTCTACTTTATCGTTTCCTATGATTTCTTTTATTGCTCTAGTTTCTATATTAACATTATCAGCTCTAAAGTTAGGTGCTTTCTCTCCATTTGTAAGAATTGTTACATCTTTAACAACATTAATTAAATCATTAGTTTCTGAAACTGCATAATTCCCATTTCCTATTACTGCAACCTCCTTATTTCTATAGAAAAATCCATCACAAATAGCACAATAGCTAACACCTTTTCCTTCAAACTTTTCTATCCCAGTAATCTTAGGTTTATTTTTCTTATTTCCAGTAGCTAAAATAACAACTTTAGATTTATAAATATTATCTGAAGTTGTAACAATAAATCTATAACTTTCTTTATTACTCATTTCTATCTTAATAACTTCTTCCTTTTTAACATCTACTCCTAAATTATTTGCTTGTTTGATTCCTGTTTCATATAAATCTTTTCCGCTAATTCCGTTTTCAAACCCGTAATAATTTTCTATTTTATGTGTCTTTTCTAAACTTGATAAATCTTTATATAATACCAATGTTTTCTTATTTGCCCTTATAGTATATAAACTTGCTGAAATTCCAGCTGGACCAGCACCAATTATAATAATATCATAATTCATATTTGCTCTTCCTCTCACTTATTTTTTTATTCTTGCTGTTTTTTTCCTCCGTCCCCAAAAACAGCACTTTCTAAATCTAAAAGATATTTCTTCATATCTAATCCTAAGGCATAACCTACTAATTTTCCATTACTTCCAATTACTCTATGGCAAGGAATAATAATTGGTATATTATTTTTATTATTCGCCATTCCAACTGCTCTTGAAGCTTTTTCATTACCTATCATTTTAGCAACTTCTTTATATGTCCTCGTTTCTCCATATGGTATATTTTCTAAAGCTTTCCAGACTTTCTTTTGAAAGTTAGTTCCTTCTTGATTTAATGGTAAATCAAATTTTTTTCTTTTTCCTGCAAAATATTCTTCTAATTCTTTTTTAGCTTTTAATAATAATTCTGTATCCTTTTCTTGATACTTTTCATATATTTCTTTATTATTTTTACTATTTATGTCATTTTTATTTATAATTTCAAGTTTAACTATCTTATTGTCTTTTTCTACTATTCCAATCCTACCTAATTTAGTTTTAACATATTTAATATATTTCATAAAAACCTCTTTTTTATATCCTATATATTTATTATTATTTTTTATTTTTAATCAAGTCTATATTAACATATTTAAAAATATTTGTCTATTATACTAAATACAAAATAATCTCTAAACTTTTAATTTAGAGATTATTTTACAAATATAATAACATCTTAACTTATTAATAATAATGATATCTATTATTATTTAATCCTCCGTACATTCCACTATTTGAAATAGTAATAAATTTAATAGAATAAATATCACAAAAAGTAATTGTATCACTTTCAACTGCTCTAAGTAATATGTAACTTGCTCCTACATCTTGAAGATATCCTATTCTATCAATTAAATTATTTGTTCCTATTAAAAACTCTACTCTCATTAGTTTACCTATTTGTCCTCTTAAAAAAGCTGGTGTATAAATAGAATTTGTTAAAATCTCGGGTGACTCCTGATTAATCACATTTTCTCTTGTTTCTTTTCTAGTATCATCTCTACTACTATCTATCATAAAAATCTCCTTCCTATTTTTTAAGTTTTTTTGTATGTATCTGTCGGTCTATAAAAGCAATGCTTTCCTAATCTTGTATGCAATATTCCTGAACCGTTAATTGGAAAAGTATTTGAGCAAGTTGGTCTAAACGGATTTAGATACCATAAGCAATCTCCTATTTCATTTAATCTATTGCCTGATAGGGCCCAATCAGCTATGTAATAATGTTCTTCTGTTGGATTCATATTATAAATATTTTGCAAATTATAATTTCCAAGTAATGTTTCTGTTGCACAATCAAATTGTCTTTCTTGAAAAATTATATTTTTAATATTTCCTCCTTGTGATATTCTTGCATACTCACCTTCTGATGCATTTACTCTATTTAAAACAACAGTTGCAACTGCTTTCATTCCGATTTTCACCCTCCCCTCCTGCTTCACATTGTATTATCCTTGCTAATAATTCTCTATCTGAATATGACATTTTTTATCACCTATTTAATTATATTAATTTTTATTCAAATTGTTACTAGTTCATTACATTATTAAATATTATCTTTAACACTGATAAAAAAGAGGTCTACAAAAGACCTCTTTTTCACAGCTTTACAATTCTATCAATCCATAAGATTCGTTTTTAAGCTTAACAAGACTATATTTCTCTGGGTCTATATAAACTACAAAACGAACATAAGCAGAATTTATACCTCCTAAAGCCTCTCCTGTAGACTTAAATAGACTATGTCCCATATTAACACATCCATCACTTGTTACTTCTCCAACCCCAAAGTATGCACATTCTCTTTCAACTGCAACTGTTTTGGAAGCAAGCCAATAATTTTTTTCCAAAAATACCATTTCTGCTGCTGTTGATGTTGGCAATTCATCCTTATCATACGAATAAGCCAAGTGTCTAACATGTGTTCCTTCGTACTCAGTTCTATGTTTTGTAAAACTTTCCGGTGAGTAGTCATTTTTCTTAAATGTATATCTCTTATTAGATGGCTTCACTTCGACACCTAGAAGTAAATTAATATCTTCTACTTTTATGCTTCTAGGATAACTAAACTTTTTACCAAACCAATACCTAGCAATGTTACTTAGTTCTTTTTCACAATAGAAGCTGCCTACTCCACCTCCAAACTCCATATAGAAAGTAGGATCTCTTTCTATACATTTAAGAAATTTTTTTCTACCAACGAAGTTAACTCCAACAAAAATCCAATCAATTGTATCTCCATACATTCTTAAACTAAAACTCTGATTTTCCTTCCCATTCCGGTTTTTATAACTCATATAGTCCCATTTTCTTTTTGGTACATCTGACTTAATCACCGTACCTACTGTAAGCTCATTTAAAACATCATTAGAAATCATAGCTGTCCTCCTATCAGTTGTTATAACCTTTCTGCGTTAACAAAGCAGAATTTACTACTTGATAGTTAAGAAATATTTATATATGGCTATTTTATCATAATTAATATTTTTGTTCAATATAACTTTTCTTTTTAGAAAATTATTGATATACTTTTTATGGTGATTAATTTGAAAATTTTATTTGAAAACAAAACTAAATATGACAAAGCAACTTACAAAAGATTTTTAGAATTTCATTATAATAAATACCATTTTTCCTATGTTTTATTTACCATAACTATTATATTCTTAATTCTACTTTGCATTATATTACAAATATCTTATAAATATTACTTTCTTGCAATTATTACTTGTATTGCATTTACTTGTTTTTGTTTATATAGATATTTTCATCCGATTTCTGTTGTAACTAAAGAATTAAACGGAGAAACTATTAAGAAAGAAAAATCTATTACATTTAAATTTTACGAAAAATATTTTAAAGTTCAAGATGATTTGCAACTAAATACTATTAAATACTTTCACCTTCGTAAAGTATTTGAAACTAAATATTTCTTTTATCTTTATATTGATAGAACACATGCTTTTATTATAAATAAAAAAGATTTTTTATTTGGTAAATCTGATGATTTTTCTAAGTTTATAAAAAGAAAATGTTTTCTAAAATTCAAAAAAGTCGAATAAATGTTTGACTTTTTATTTTTTTATGTTATAATGAGAACAAATATTCGTAAAAAGGTGGTAATATGGATATATTTGAAAAATTAGAAATTTTATCTGATGCAGCTAAATATGATGCATCCTGCAGTTCAAGTGGAAGCAAAAGAAAAAATGTAAATAATGGGATTGGAAATGGGAATTTTTCTGGAATATGTCATAGCTGGGGAGCTGATGGTCGATGTATTTCTTTATTAAAAATACTATTCACAAATGCCTGTATATATGACTGCAAATATTGTATTAATCGTAGAAGTAATAATGTAAGACGTGCAACCTTTGCTCCTCAAGAAATAGCAGATTTAACTATTAATTTTTATAAAAGGAACTATATAGAAGGATTATTTTTAAGTTCAGCTGTTATAAAAAATCCTGATTATACAATGGAATTATTAATTAAAACAATTTCTATTCTCCGCAATAAATATAATTTTAATGGCTATATTCATTGCAAAACTATTCCTGGATGTAATAAAGAATTAATTAATAAACTTCGGTAAATTAGTTGATAGAATAAGTATTAATATTGAACTTCCTTCTAATAAAAGCCTTAAAATTTTAGCACCACAAAAAGAAAAATCAGAAATTTTAACTCCTATGACTTATATTTCAAATAGTATTAAGCAAAATAGATTAGATAAAAATAAATACAAAGAAAGTTTTGTTCCTGCAGGTCAAACAACACAATTAATTATCGGAGCCACTCCTGAGAGCGATCTAAAAATATTAAGATTATCTGAAAGTTTATATAGTAAATTAAACTTAAAAAGAGTTTATTATTCTGCTTATGTAAGTATTAATAAAGATAAAAATTTACCTACTCTAAAATCGCCACCTCTTCTTCGTGAAAATAGATTGTACCAAGCAGATTGGTTACTTAGATTCTATGGGTTTAAAGTAGATGAATTATTAAATGATAATCATCCAAATTTTAATACTATTTTAGATCCTAAATGTGACTGGGCTCTTCGTAATCTTGATAAATTTCCAATTGAAATAAATAAAGCTGATTATTTAACTTTACTAAAAATACCTGGAATTGGCATTATTTCTGCAAAAAAAATAATACGAGCTAGGAGAAATACTTCCCTTGATTTTGAAAGTCTAAAAAAATTAGGGATTACTTTAAAAAGAGCGAAATATTTTATAACATGCAAAGGAAAATATTTTGAAAAAATTTATAAATTCAATCAAAATTTTATAGAAACAAACCTTATATATCAAGAGAGAAATTCTTTACCTAACCCTGAATTTCACCAATTATCACTTTTTGATAAATTACAACCCACAAAGGAGGATAAAATAAAATGTCTAACTGGAAACTTATAAACAATACATATATTTATGATGGAACTTTTGAAGGATTGCTTACTATTGTCTTTGATAGCTATTTAAATAAAACCTTACCTCAAAAAATAATTGCTTCTGATAGCTATATAAATAACTTTTTGGACAATACTACATCTATAAAAACAGATTATGAAAAATCACAAAAAGTATTTGATAGTATAGTAAATAATATTTGTAAAGATGCTTTATATAATTCTTATTATGCTTTTTTAGCTAAAGATGGAGATAAAGAAATGAATATTTTAAAATATTTATGTGAAGGTTTTGAAATGGGGCCTGAAATTAATAATAAAATTATTACATCTCATGTATTTAAAGTAATTAATTTAAGAAAAAAATCTTTATCAGAATGTCATAAATTAAAAGGGTTACTACGTTTTAAAGAAGTTGGAAGTAATTTATGTTACGCTAGTATTCATCCTGATAATAATATACTAGAACCGCTTGGAAAGCATTTCATCAATCGCTTACCAACTATGCAATTTATTATCCATGATAAAAATAGAGATTTATGTTTTATTTATAATAGTAAAGAATATAGAATCATTAATAGTAAAAATATATCCATTCCTCCTATTTCTTCTGACGAAACTGTCTATCAAGAATTATGGAAATTATTTTTTAATACTATTTCAATTCGTGAACGTTCTAATTCTAGATGTCAAATGCAATTTATGCCTAAAAAATACTGGAAAGATTTAATAGAAAATCCTTAAAAAATGAAGTTGCTAAAAATATATTTTAGTAGTTCCTATACCAAACTAGTTCTTAGTGTCACCAAAATAATATTAATTGACACTAAGAACTAGTTATTTTGTTTTATTTAATTTTATAGTAAGAATTTATAGTATCTACTATTGCTTGTACATATGAGTCTCCATTATTTAATACGTTCATTAAATCGCTTTTTACATTCATATACCCAAGTTCTATTAAGTATCCTTCTACTCCCACATTTGAATTTCTATATATATTTTCATTATAACTTGGATTACTTCCATTTACATATGCTCCAGTTGATATTCCTCCAATTTCTCTTATTATAAATAAATATGGTACAGAATCATATATTCCTTTATATCCTCTAAAAGTACTAGAATTACGATTTTCTATTTTTATAGTACGAATATATACACCATCTTCTTGTTTGTCAGTTTTCATTTTAGAATAATAAGTATTAGCTTCTTTTACAATATTATCAGCAAATGATTTTGCTAAACTTAAATCCATATTAGGAGCTGCATATACTTCGACACCACCTTCAACAAAATTTGATTCATTACTGTTCATATGTAAAGAAATAAGTATTTTGGCTCCTGACTTATTTGTGATAGTTACTCTTCCATCTTCATCATATATATTATATGTATCATATTCATCTGTTTCTGTACCATCTCTAGTAATTAGTACTTTTAATCCTAAATGTTCTAACTTTTTCTTTAATTCTAGTCCATTTTCAAGAACAATTTCATCTTCTCTATATTTTCCTGAAATTGCTCCTACATCATTTCCACCATGACCTGGATCTATTACTACATCATAAACATCATTCGGAAGTTTATGAATTTTTTCTACTCCTAATGCCAATGCTGATACACTATTTTGTTCCAAAAAACAAATGTTAATTCTATTATTTGAATTATTCCTTGTTAAAGTATAATAATTTATTGGATCTGTGTATTCTGTCTTATTTGACAAAGAGTAATAATATATCTTTCCATTTGAACTTGTTACTTTTAACAACATATAATAATTTCCTACATCCAAACTTTCTAAATCTAATCCTTTGTTTATTTTATCCAATGTAGAAAATGAAAGTTCACCGTTTTCATATTCATATGTAGTATTTACTATAATTTCTTCTCCATTTGATTTTTTCGCAACTATTTCTGCAGTATCTATTTCATCATTAGTAATTTTAAAACTTCCTTCTATATTTAAATGTGTACCATAAACTATATATCTACTAACTTCAGCTTGTCCACGTTCAATTATATCTATTATCTCCGCTATAGACGCGTTTGTTGTTGTTGCATAAGATTCATCCTCTTTTTTCTGAATTATATATGCCAAAAGTAGTGCTAATAAAAAAATAATTAGAACCATTCTATTTCTTTTTTGATAACTTTTCCTTTTTGTTCTATGCTTTCCTTTTTTATTCATATACTTCTCCCCTATATATTTTTTATAACCTTTAAATTTTTTAAAATAATATTTAATACTATAATTAATATACAATAATACTATAAATAAGTTACATTAACTATGAAAATTTAAATATTTTCTAAAATTTTAATTCTTCCAATTTATATAATTCTTTTTATCTAATTTTCTCATGCTGTGAACTACCCATTATCTAAAAGTAATGAGCTTCCTGCTTCTTAGACATCATAACCTATTATCTCCATGGGCATTTATTCTGGCTGTTCCTTTCTTTTTCACATTATTATTTATATCATACAACATTAATGCTAAGTCAAGAGATTTAATTATTTTTCACTAAAAATTCATATTATTTCTCTAGATATAAATATTATATACTAATTCTTCTTAAAAGTCTGTAACATTGATATTTCTTTAATATTACAAACTTATATCTTATTCTTTATTTTTCTCTTTAAAACATAACTTCACCTTTTCTTTGGCTTATTTACTAAATTTTCCTTAAACTTTATACTTTTTACATCATGCTACATATAAATAATATATAGGCAAGTATAAAAAGTAAACTTTCCAATTTATTTATCTTACTTTTTTTACTTAGAATACCTATTAGTTGTAATATTACTGTTATCATAATTAAGAATATTAAATTTTTGTTAAATCTTACATCAAAGAATAAGGGATTTATTAATGAGCCTATTCCTATTAATAAAAACAAATTTATAACATTAGAGCCTACTATATTTCCTAATAATAAATCTGTTTTATTTCTTCTTGCTGATATAATTCCAGTTACAATCTCTGGAAGTGCTGTTCCTAAGGCTATTATTGTAGACCCCATAAAACTTTCCGACCATCCTAAATTATTAGCAATTAGAATTGTATTATTAACAACAAAATCTGATCCAAATTTAAGACCTACTAATCCTAATACAATATAAATTATTATACTACTTTTTGATTTTTCTTTTATTTTTTCAACTTCATTAATAATTTCTTTATCTAATTTTCTATCTTTCATTTTCTTTTCTTCATATATTGTGTATAAAATATATATCACTGCAAGCAAAACTAGTACTAATCCTTGCCATCTATTTATTACATTAACTTCTCCTATTTTTTCTGTATTTCCTAAAAACAAAATCAATATTATTGCCAAAATGCTAATTGGTAAATGAATATATATAATTCTTTTATCTAATTTTACTATTCCTATTAAGCTTGATAGGCCTATAACAAATAACAAATTACATATACAACTACCAATAGCATTACTAATTATTAAATCACTATGTCCATCCATAGAAGATACAATTGTTATAAATATTTCTGGAAGTGAAGTTCCTATTGCAACTATAGTTAAACCAATTAGCATTTCTGATAGCTTAAATTTTTTTGCAATATTTGCAGCAGCACTTACTAATATGTCAGCTCCTTTTATTAATAGGATAAAACCGACTACGATAAGTATTATTTCTAATAACAAGTTTTTTCTCCTTTTATTTTTTAACTATTCTGTATTTATTTTAAACTTTTTTTATAATTTTAACCTAAAAATAAAAAAATAGATGTTAACAATTAAGCTAACATCTATTTAATCATACCATCCAAATAAAGATTTTCCTTTATTTAATGTTTTAATCATTTCTATATCTTCATTAGTTAATTCAAAATCAAATAAATCTATATTTTGTTTTAATCTATCTAAATTAGATGATTTTGGTATTATTACTATATTTCTAGATAACAAATATTTTAAAGCAATTTGAGCAGTTGTTTTCTTATATTTTTCTCCTATTTCTAATAAAATTTTATTATTAAAAATATCATTCTTTCCAGCTGCTAATGGACTCCAAGCTTCCATGACTGTTCCACTCTCTTCTAATACTTTTTGTAGTTCTTCTCTACTATAAAATACATGTGTTTCAACTTGGTTTACAGCAGGGACTATATTGCAATCTTCTAATAAATCTAAATATTCTTTTTTATTATAATTAGAAATACCAATTGATTTTACTTTTCCATCTTTCAATGCTTCTTCCAAAGCCTTATACATTTCTTTTCCTTCTTTATAAGGCTCATGAATCAGCATTAAATCTATATAATCAATCCTAAGTTTTTTCAAAGAATCTTCAATTGCTAATTTAGTTCTTGCATATCCTCTATCTGGTGCATATACTTTTGTTGTAATAAAAAGCTCTTCTCGTGGTGTTTTACATTTTTTTATTGCATTTCCTAATATTTCCTCATTTCCATACATTCTAGCTGTATCAATTAATCTATAACACACCTCATCAATTGCTCTTATTATTACATCTTCATCATTTAAATTATAAATACCAAGTCCTATCATTGGTATCTTTATACCATTGTTTAAACTTAAATATTTCATAAATACTCCCTTATGTATTTCCTGAATTTAATGCTTTTTTAGCTGATTTATTCATCATCTTTTTAGCGATTGCACAAATAATTGGGTTTGTTGCAGATATTGCTTCTAAGTTTTTCTTTTTCCCTAATACCTTTAAACAAGTATCTGTATAATCAACCACCATATCTAATCCTGATGTAAATGATGCCATATCAGAATTTAAAAATACCATTGGTGCTGCCATTTCCTCTGATGTTGCAAGTCTTCCAGCAAGTCCTGCTTCTGCAATTAATGCTTCTTCACTTCCCACCATATCTTGAAATTCTTGTTTCATTCCTGTATTAGTAGATCCTGGAAGTACATTATTTACTCTAATACCTAATGTTGCAAATTCTACTGCTTGTTCACATGCAAATTGTGATAAACACCTTTTAGAATACATATATGCAAATGTTGAAGGTGCAGATGATGCTAATTTTTTAGTTACTTCTTGAACTTGCTCCCAAGTATTACAATGTACTACTTTATTTTGCTCTTTTTTAAACTTTTTCCATTCTAGACCAGCAGTAGATGTACAATAAACAATTGCACTACCTTTACTCATTCTATTTTTTAAATAATTTAAAGTAATATACATATTTGCAGTATAGTTACAATCAAATGTTGTTCTATAATCTGTTTTTGAACCAGAAAGTCCTGCTACTCCAAAAAATGAATCTATATGTTCTGGGATTTGCTTAAATGTCTCATCTATTTCTTCTTTGCTTGCTAAATTACATTTTATAAATTCTGTAATCCCTTCTACTTTACATCCATTTATATCTATTGCATAAACTTTTGCTCCTAAGTCTACAAGCATTTTTACTGTTGCTTCTCCCATTCCGCTAGATGCTCCTGTTACTACACATATTTTATCTTTATATCCAAAATAATCTTTCATAATAACACCTCTTCTTTAGTTTTCCATTTTATTTTTATCTTTTATTATTTTACCATACCTTATTTTAAAATCAAATATTTTTCTACTTTTTTACAAAAAGACTTCTTAAAATTAACAAAAAAATTTAATTATTACATAATATAAAGTACAAAATAAAAATTAAATTTTGATTAGCAATTTTCTATAGTTTGATTTCTACAAAATGCTAAACATTTGTAATAAAATCCTCCTTACTTTTAGTCTTTTAATAAGTCTTTATCAATTAAATCATACCTTTTAAATATAGTAATTATCATACTGTATACCAACTTTTTTCCAAGTAATTCTCTAAATTTTGTAGTCTTTGTTTTTCCTTCACTTCTTAATTTTTCTAGTTCTCTGCCTAATTTATTATATTCATTAATAATATCATTTAAAGCTTTTTCAAATCTTTCTAATCTTTCCATTTTTCTACCCTCGTCTAGTTTTTTAGCAAAATCTTTCATTGCTTCTGAAATCTTTATCTCTTGATAACAAACAGCTTCACAGCTTCTACAGCCTATACATGTACTTGGTCTTTATCTTCTGGAAGAGCACTAATTTCCATTTGTGTAATAAATTCTCCCCCTGTATTTGTATAGCATATTTGTTCCTCTATTTCTAATTACATTTTTTCTTCTTTAACTCTATTTATTATCCAATTTAAATTTTTAAAAATGTCACCAAACAACATCCTTTATATTTACTACTATTTTCTTAGGCTTTTAAATCTTCTAATGTAAAATCCATAACTTTTCTTAAATCTTCTAAAGCCACCTCTACTTGACACCCTATTTTTCCTCCACTAAAAATAATTGTTTTAAAATCTTTAGCAGTTATATCAATTACTGTTTTAAAAAACTTCTTCATCCCTATTGGTGAACAACCTCCATGTATATAACCAGTAAGTGAAAATAATTCTTTTGATTTTATCATTTCTATATTTTTCTCATTTACTGAATTTGCTGCTTTTTTTAAATTAAGTTCTTTATTTACAGGAACCAAAAACACATAATATTCTTTACTGTGTCCGAACCGTAACTAAAGTTTTAAAAACTTGGTTTGGATTTTCGCCTAATTTTTCTGCTACATCAATTCCACTAATTACATCTTCATAATGATATACTTTATACTCTACATGTTTTTGGTCTAATATTCTCATTGCATTTGTTTTATTTATATTCTGTTTCATTTTATACCCCTTTTACTTATTATAATTTTTCTGCATAACCTATTGTATGTCATAAATTATACCTTAATGAAAATTTACTATCTTCTACCTTATCAAATGTTTTATTTTTAATTACTTCCATGATGTCACCTTTCTTTTTTGCTGTTTTTTTCCTCCGTCCTAAAAAACAGTTTTATTATACCTCAATATTTTTTTGTTGGCAAATATTTAAAAACCAGCAATAAAATGCTGGTTTTTAAACTATTTTTTCTATATCAATTCTTGCATTATCATATCTTATATCTTCGATTGATACTCCTTGTAATTTTAATACATCTCCTGCATCTAAACTTAGTATTACTGTACTAGTTAAAGTCATCCTATTACTTGTGCTATTTCTAATTACTGGTGACTCATTAAAAGTATCATTTAATGCTACGTCATTTACTAGTAAAACCGCATTAAAGTTAAACGTTCCAGTAACTTCCTGAACTCCATATAATTGATACGAAATTTGGTAAATTCCATTTTCATTTATATTTATCTTATCACTTCCATCTACATGTGACAGTGCACTTCCTTCTATTATACTATTTTCACTAAATTTAATTGATGTAGTACCTAATGCCGTATTATCTCCTGGTCTTGCTATTGCGACTAATATATTTGGCTTTGTTATATTGTTATTGTTTATAATTATTATTACAACACTTATTATAAAAATTAGTATTAATGCAATACAAATACTAATAATTATTTTTCTATCTCCAAAACACATATCAAATCCCCCTATTATATATTACGCAAATCCTTCAAATATTGGAACAAAAAAGGAAACTAATTTTTTTAATTAGAAATTAGTTTCCTTTTAAATAAAGGGGTGTGCTAAATGCATGTACTGCAATTAGCACTAATATTTTTCTTGTACTTTTTCTGGAAGCTCTTCAAATCTTACTTCTTTCCAATTAACGACTCCTCTTCCAATCATCATATCCAATTCTAAGTAAGCATCTTCTCTTAACTTTCTACTTGTTTTAAACTTTATTTCTTTTTCTTTTCCAAGACTATTAAATGCACTTAAAGTATATTCGTATTTCATATCATCATTACTTGATACTTGTTCTATTTTTTCATTGTCAATTTTTGTATAATATACATCTTTACGTACAAACATGAAATAATAAGCAAAAAACAATATTCCTATTGCAATTATTACTGCTATTATCATTGGTAATTTTTCTTTTAAACTTTCCATTATTATTTTCACCCTCTAATAATTTATTTATATTTATTATACTTATTAATAATATTTATTACCATCGATTTGTATTTCATTTTGCTTACATTTTCGTAAGAAAAAAGAATCATTTATTACAAATTATAAATAATCCTTTCTATTTTATTTAAAATATTAAAATTTTAACTTTCTAATAATTTTAGATTTGCTTGTCTTTTTATTTTATTTGTTGTTGTTTTTATTAATGGTTCTTCTGAAATT
This sequence comes from uncultured Clostridia bacterium, assembly GCA_944386415.1. Classification (GTDB taxonomy): domain Bacteria; phylum Bacillota; class Clostridia; order TANB77; family CAG-508; genus CAG-269. Next base: position 20,526 of record CALXAY010000026.1, read on the forward strand.
ATTAAGCCTCTTATTGCTTTATATTTTGGCATAACTCTGTTTACTTCTTTAATTTTTTCTGCTAATACATTATATATTTCTTCGTCGCTTTCTACTTTATAAGCTTCTTTCATAACATTCCTATCAAATACAATTTTTACATGTATTTTTATATTGTCTTTATCATCTGTTTGTTGCTTTCCGAATATAAATGATTCTTTTACACCTTCTATTTTATTTACCAAGTTTTCCATTTCCTCTGGATATATATTTTTACCATTTTTTAAAACTATTACACTTTTCTTTCTTCCACAAATAAATATGAAACCTTCTTCATCTATCCTAGCTAGGTCTCCTGTATGGAACCATCCGTCTTCCATTACATTTTCTGTTGCTTTTTGATCACCAAAATACCCTATCATTACATTTGGCCCTTTTACAACAAGTTCTCCTATTCCTTCTTCATCTTTATCATCAATTCTTGCTTCTACATGAGGAATTGATTTTCCAATTGAACCTATTCTATGATATTTTTTTGTTTCTATTCCTATTATTGGAGATGTTTCTGTTAATCCATATGCTTGACATAAATTAATTCCCCAGTTTCTAAAGTCTTCGATAACTTCTTTGTCTAAAGCTGCAGCACCACTAATAAATAATTTTATACATCCTCCATACATATTATGAATATCTTTAAATACCTCTTTTTTCTCTTCCATTGACTTATCTTTATATTCTTCCATAAGTTTTTTGGTTTCTTCCACTTTTCCTTCTTTTTCAAGATATTTCCATATATTTTTATACATAATTTCATATATAGCCGGAACAAATGCAGCATATGTAATCTTATATTCATTTAAATTTTCTATTATATGTCTTATTCCATCGCAAAAAGATCTTTCCGCTCCTACATATAAAGAAATAAGCATTCCTACTGTACACTCATATACATGATGTAATGGTAAAAATGATAACATTCTATCATTTGAATCTACATCTACTACAGATGCATAATCCATTACATTTGAAACTAAATTTTTGTGTGAAAGTGCTACTACTTTTGCTTTTGTCGTCGTTCCAGATGTAAATAACATTATACTCATCTCTTCTGGATTTATTTTTGCATCTATAAATTCTCTATTTCCTTCTTTTAATAAAACTTGTCCTTTTTCTATTAATTCTTTTTCTGAATAAATTCCTTCATCATGAACACTAGAGTCCATAGATATTAAATGTTTTAACTTGTTTTTTTCACTATATTTTATTTTTTTTATTACTTCTTCATATTTTTTAGAATAAAATATTGCTTCTACTCCTGACCTTTCTATTACTTCTTCTAATTCATTTGCTGGAAGAGATCTATCCATTGGAACAACAATTCCTGTTCCACATACTACTGATAAATATGCAAGTTCCCATTCATATCTATTTTCACCAATAACTGCTATTCTTTTTCCTTTTAAACCCATACTAATTAATGCTGTTCCTAAATAATTTATCATATCTCTTATTTCATTATGTGTATAAACTTTATATTTACCTTTTCCTATCTTTATTTTATATCCTATTTTTTCACCATATAGTTTTCTCGTTTTGTCTAGCATATCTTTTAAATCTGTTACTTCTATAATTTTTTTAACCATTTTTTATTCTCCGTTTTCTAATATTAGTTTAAAAATTTCCTTTAATATCTTATTATATATAGAAAAAAAAGTCAAATAATTTTATAAAAAAATAGTGTAAAATGGTTTCGGAATAGAAAAAAAGAAAGTCCTTTGATATAATTAGTTTAACCAAAAAAAAACAAT
>CALXAY010000027.1 GCA_944386415.1 uncultured Clostridia bacterium
ATATAGATTATATTAAATATTAAAAAATAAAGAAAGGAGTCGTATGGTTATTTAAGTTATTAAATATATCATACAAGTGAAGTTATGACAATTAGAGAAACGATAAGAAAAGGAATGATAATACTAAAAAATAATAATATAACTGAACCAAATATAAAAGCAAGATTAATAATGCAATATGTTCTAAACAAACCAAGAGAGTACTTAATGGTTTATGATACGCAAAATGTAATGTTAAGACAAGAAGTAAATTATTTTAAAGCAATAAAAAAATTATGCCAAGGTTTGCCTTTACAACATATAACGCACAGACAAGAATTTATGAAGATGACTTTTTATGTAGATGAAAATGTACTAATACCTAGGCAAGATACAGAAGTATTAGTTGAAGAAGTAATAAAAATTGCAAAAAAAATAAATGCTAAAAAATTCTTAGATTTATGTACTGGAAGTGGAGCGATTGCAGTATCGCTTGCAAAATATATAGAGCAGAGTGAAATAACAGCAGTAGATATATCAGGGAAAGCATTAAATGTAGCAAAATTAAATGCAAAAAATAATGAAGTAGATGATAAAATAACATTTGTAGAATCAGATTTATTTAGCAATTTGAAAAAAGAAAAATATGACATGATTGTATCAAACCCACCATATATTAAAACAGATATAATAAAAAAGTTAGATAAAGAAGTACAAAAAGAACCATATATAGCCTTAGATGGTGGATATGATGGTCTAGACTTTTATAGAAAGATAATAAATGAAGCTGATGAATATTTAAAATTTCATGGATATTTATGTTTAGAGATAGGATATAATCAAAAAGAAGAAGTAGAAGAATTAATAAGAAAACAGGAAAAGTATACAGATACTTATTGTAAGAAAGATTTATGTGATAATGATAGAATAATAATTGCCAAACTAAATTAAAAAGGAGAGATAATTATGTCTTTTTCTTCAGAAGTAAAGCAAGAGTTAAACAAGAATAGCAATTTAGTAAATAAAGAAATTGTAAAAAATGAATTAATAGGATATTTAATTTCAAGAAATATAGAAATAGTGGAAAAGAAAAATATAAAGTTTTCAACAGAGAGTGATTATAATATTAATAGATTTTCTAAATTACTAACAAATTTAAATATTAATCATCATATAGAAATCGTTGGTAGAAATTTTGTAATAAAATTAAAGAAAAAAGACATTCAAACTCTAGTAGAAATAAAAGATAATTTGATTTATCTAAAAGAAAATTATATAAATGGAATAAAAGAAGAATTTTTAAGAGCAATTGTAAGAGGTGTATTTATGGGATCTGGTTCAATTAATGATCCAAATAAAAAATATCACCTAGAAATTAGTTTTAATATAGAAGAAAACTTAAATGGTGTAATTAGCATATTAAAAATTTTAGGTATTAATACTAAAAAGATGATAATAGAAAATAAAAAGTCATTATATATAAAAGAGGGAGAAGAGATATCTAAATTTTTAGCTTTAATTGGAGCAGCCAAGGCTGTTATGAAGTTTGAAGAAATACGTATTAGAAAAGAAATGAGAGGAAAAGTAAATAGAATAGTAAACTGTGAAACAGCCAATTTAAATAAAACTATAAATGCTTCAATAGAACAAATTGCAGCTATCAAAAAATTAAAAGAAAATGGAAAGTTTAACAACCTAAGTGAGAATTTAAAAGAAATAGCAAATTTAAGATTAGAAAATCCAGATATGGCACTTTCTGATTTAGGAAAAAAATTAGATAAGCCACTTGGAAAATCAGGAGTAAATTATAGATTAAGAAAAATAATGGAGATAGCAAATGAGTAATAATTTTGGAATATATATTCATATACCATTTTGTGTTAAAAAATGTAGTTATTGTGATTTTATTTCTTTTTCGAACAGAGATAATTTAATAGAAAAATATATAGAAGCTTTAAAAAATGAAATAGAAAGATTTGATTTTTCTAAGTATATTGTCACTACAATTTATATAGGAGGGGGCACTCCTTCATATTTAAATGCGAAATACATAATAGAAATTTTAACTTTATTAAGAAATAAATTAGTTAACAATAAAATTACTTGGAAAGATTTAGAAATTACAATTGAAATGAATCCAGGAACCGTAAGTAAAGAAAAATTGAAAAACTATAAAATGCTAGGAATAAATAGGTTAAGCATTGGACTTCAAAGTACAAGCAATAGATTATTAAAAGAAATCGGAAGGATACATACTTATAAAGATTTTTTGGATACATATAATATAGCAAAAGAGGTAGGTTTTGATAACATTAATGTAGATTTAATGATAGCACTTCCAAATCAAAGTATTAAAGATATAAAAGAAAGTTTGGAAAAAATTATTTTTTTAAATCCAAATCATATTAGCGTATATTCATTAATAGTTGAAGAAGAAACCTTAATTTCTAAATGGTTAACAGAAGGAAAAGTTACACTTCCTTCTGATGAGGAAGAAAGAAGGATGTATTGGTATGTTAAAAATTTTTTAGAACTTTCTCGGATATAATCATTATGAAATATCTAACTTTTCTAAAAAAGGTAAAGAGTCTAAACACAATTTGAATTGTTGGAATCAAGAAGAATATATTGGATTTGGTCTAGCAGCACATTCATATGTAGATGGAATTAGATTCTGTAATATTTCTAATTTAGAAGAGTACATAGAAAATATAAATAAAGGAGATTTTTATAAAAATATAGAAGTAGAAGAAAGACAAACAAAAGAAGATAAGCAAAAAGAGTTTATGATATTGGGATTTAGGAAAATAGAAGGTGTAGATATTTCTATGTTTAAAGAAAAATACCAAGAAAACCCTTTATATTTATATAGAAAAGAAATTGAAAAATTAGTAAATGAGAAATTAATAGAGGTAAATTTAAATAATATAAAATTAACAAATAAAGGGCTAGATTTAGCAAATATTGTTTTTGAGGAGTTTGTGTAAAAATAATAGGTAGTAATCATGTAGGTTAATGCTTGAAAATTATGTTAATTTCTGCTATATTGTTAAATATAGCAGAAGCTATAGTAAAAAAAGTGCAATAGAGAAAGGAAAAAAATGTGTGAGCTTCTTAATGGTGTTGAGGAGATTATTACTGTTCCTATTCCTAAGGGGAGGAGTTATCTTAGCCCCAAGGAGAAGAACGGGTACAAGGATCAGCTTCTTTGTACTGATGATTTGGACGATTCCATTATTGGTGAGTTTGCGGGGTATTCCATTAATTCTCCGTACAGTGAAGTCTATCTTAAGTATGTGATGACTCCTATGTACTCTGATAACTTTGGGATTACCTTTAAGGGGCTTGAGGGGTTCACTAGCTTTTCTGGTGAGATTTACCGGATTTGCCAGCTTATCAAGCAGGATAAGATGAGCCACGTAATGAGTATTAATGGGTCAGATTTTCCTGTTGGTAATATTGAGATTGATGAGTCTTACTGGGTAAATCACATTGAGATTGTGAATTCCTATTCTCCTGATGAGTATACTTATCAGGTGGGATTTGTTGAGTATGGGATGCAGTATAGTGAGATTTTCTATTGTAAGGAGACCGATTTTGAGAAGTCTTGGAAGAGTGGTTTTTATGGTGTGAGGCCTGTTATCTACTTGCCTCTTCCTGAGAATGTTTCTAGGAACGATGCTATGGAGCTTGCTTTTGAGAGCTTCATTTTGGGTCAGTAAGATATTGCACAAGTAAAGAAGAACTTCAAATGAGGTTCTTCTTTGCTTGTGTGAAAGATATTTTATCTAATATGGAATTTAAAAAAATAAAAAGAAAAAATGTTCGTAAAAACTATTGACAATTTTAAAAATTGAAGATAGAATAAAAGCGAACATTTTTTTGAAATGGAGGAAATAAAATGATATCTACTTTACATATAAAAAATATAGGAATAATAGAGGATTTAAATATAGATTTTAATAAAGGATTAAATGTATTAACGGGAGAAACAGGAGCAGGAAAAACACTAATTATAGATTCACTTCAGATAATATCAGGAGGAAGATTTTCTAAGGATATGATAAGAAGGGGAGCATCTAATTCTTTTGTAGAAATTTGTATGTATGCACCAGAATCAGAAAAAGCAGAAGATGGAAATATAATTGTTTCTAGAGAAATAAGTTCTAATGGTAAAAACATGTGTAAAATAAATGGAAGAATGGTTACGGTAAATGAATTAAGAGAATTTATGAAAGATTTTATAGAAATACATGGGCAAAATGATAACCAGAGTTTATTAGATAGTAAAAAACATTTATCTTATTTAGATGGTTATTCAGGAGAAGATTTAAATTTATTAAAAAATGAATATAAAAATTATTATTTAGAATATAAAGATATTTTAAATAAATTAAAAGAAAATTATGGTGATGAAAAAGAAAAACAAAGAAAAATAGATTTATTACAATACCAAATAAACGAAATTAAAGAAGCAGACTTAAAAATAGGAGAAGAAGAAACTTTAGAAGAAGAAAGAAATTTAATTATTAATTCAGAAAAAATCTCAGAAAGCTTAAATATTGCAAATAATTTAATTGAAGAAAATGGAATTGATAATATTAGTATGGCAATAAGAGCGTTAGAAAAAATAGAATCTTTTGATAAAAAATATGAAGATACATCAAGTAATTTAAAAAATATTTATTATGAATTACAAGAAATTTCAAGAGACATAAGTAGTTATAAAGAAGAAAGCTATTTTGATGAAGATAAGAGAGATTTTATAGAAGAAAGGTTAGATTTAATACGTTCTTTAAAAAGAAAATATGGAAATACAATTGAAGAAATTTTACAATATAAAGATGAAATTAAGAATGAATTAGAAAAAATAGAAAATTTAGAAGAGTATAATATAAAATTAAGAAATAAAAAGGATGAATTAGAGAAAAAATTAAATTTATTGGCAAAGAAAATGCATGAGACAAGAATTACATCTTCAAATAAATTAGTAAATGATATTAATAAAGAATTAGAAGAATTAGAAATGAAAAACGCTAAAATAAATATTAAAGTTGATTATGTGGAAAATGAGTTTTTTAAAGAAGGAAAAGATATTGTTAAATTTTATATTATAACAAATGTTGGAGAAGATGAAAAAGAATTATCAAAGGTAGCATCTGGTGGAGAAATGTCTAGAATTATGCTTGCAATAAAAAAAGTATTAGCAGAATTTGATAATACAAGTATACTTGTTTTTGATGAAATAGATACAGGAATTAGTGGAAAAGCAGCAAACAGTGTTGCTAAAAAATTAAAATCAATTTCTAAAAAACATCAAGTGTTATGTATTTCGCATTTACCAAATATAGCAGCAATGGCGGATTATAATTATTTTATAAGTAAAAATATTATAGAAGATAGAACAAGAACTGAGATTAAATTATTAAAAGAAACAGAAGTGATTGAAGAACTAGCAAGAATATCTTCAGGTGAAATTAATGAAGTTACTTTAAAATATGCAAGAGAATTGAGAAATAAAAAAGCATCATAGAATAAACCTTCTTAAATATGGATAAAATATTAAAAGGTATTTTAGAAATATTTAAGGAGGTTTTTATGAAAGAATTTTTAAAGATAGAAGATATTAGAGCTCTTGAAATTTTAGATTCTAGAGGAAATCCAACTTTGCAAGTAGAAATCCTAACAGAAAATGGATGTGTGGGAAAAGCATCAGTACCATCTGGAGCATCTACAGGAAAGTTCGAAGCAGTTGAATTAAGGGATGGAGATAAAACAAGGTATATAGGAAGAGGAGTAGAAAAAGCAGTAGAAAATGTAAATAAAAAAATATCAAAAAAAATTATAGGAATGAATGTATTTGACCAAAGAAAAATAGATGAAGAAATGATAAGATTAGATGATACACCGAATAAATCAAATCTAGGTGCAAATGCAATACTTCGGAGTATCATTAGCTGTAGCAAAAGCAGCAGCTGAAGCTCTTGAGTTAGAATTATATCGCTATATAGGAGGAATCTACGGGACTGAAATGCCTATTCCTATGATGAATATTTTAAATGGTGGAAAGCATTCAGATAATAATATAAATATACAGGAATTTATGATTATGCCAGTAGGAGAAATTACATTTAGTGAAAGGTTACGTAGAGGAGTAGAAATATACCATACATTAAAAAATGTATTAAAGGAAAAAGGCTATAGTGTGGGAGTTGGAGATGAAGGAGGGTTTGCACCTGATTTAGAAAACGAAGAACAAGCATTAGACGTTATTATGGAAGCAATAAAAAAATCTGGATATGAGCCTGGAAAAGATATAATGCTTGCTTTAGATATTGCAAGCACTGAAATGTTTGACGAAGCACAAAAAATTAATAAAAATGGATATTATTTTTGGAAGACAAAGCAATTTAAAGAAAAAGATGAGATGATAGAGTATTTAATTAACTTATGTGAAAAATATCCTATATATTCAATAGAAGATGGATTAGCTGAAGAAGACTGGGAAGGATGGAGAGTTCTAACTGAGAGATTAGGAAATAAGATTCAATTAGTCGGAGATGACTTATTTGTTACAAATCCATCGAGGTTAAGAAGAGGAATAAAGAAAAATGTAGCAAATGCGATTTTAATAAAACCGAATCAAATAGGAACATTAACAGAAACTTTAGAAACTATAAATCTTGCAAAAGAAAATGGATATAAAACAATAATATCTCATCGTTCTGGAGAAACAGAAGATACAACAATTGCAGATATAGCTGTTGGAGTAAATTCTATGCAGATAAAAACAGGTGCACCTTGTAGGACAGATAGAGTTTGTAAATATAATAGGTTATTAAATATTGAAAAAGAATTATAAAAAAATCGCCTTAAGAGGCGATTTTAAAATTTAATAATTAGAAATCATTATAATGTTTTAACTTTATAAATGAGAATATAAATAAACCAATAGCTAATATTCCAAAAGTAATTAAAATTGTAGTAATTCCAGCATGAGGTAAAACTGCAGGTGGTTCAGTAAGTTTTAATACTGGTGTTACATCTGAGGTATCATTTTTTGTTTCTCCATTAAAATCTGTATAACTAATATCTACTTTTTCATTTGTATCTAATAATTTATCTACAATATTACTATCAAAATCTTGCTTTAATTTTAAAGTATATTGAACTGTTGCTGTTTCTCCATTTGCAAGTTCTGGAATTGTCCAAGTAATAGAATTATCTGTTTTATCAATTTCTGCTGAAATATTACCAATATTTGCATCTGAAACATAAGCAAATTCAAAATTATCTATAATTTCTTGAGGAAAATAATCTTTTATCACTATATCTTTATAAGATTGTGAAATAGGTAGTAATGAGTTATATATATCAGTTGTAATTGTTTCTTCTACTTGATCGTCTGTAACATAATAGAAATTTCCTACTGTTGGACTATCTCCTGTTCCAAATATTTCAGTTATAATTTGTCCATATGTTTTTGAAGTTCCACTTGGTACTTCATCTTCATTATTTATTCCTGTAAGCATTGTTATAATTTTTATTCCTTCACTATCTAATTCTAGCAATTTTGATTTTGTAGCATTTATTGTATCATCTGAATAATAAGGATTATTATTTCCTAAAGATATGTTTGGAACACCGTCTGTTAATACAATAATATATTTATTACTTGCATTTTCTGTAAATTGCTCACTTGCTAAAGTGATTCCGGCATCTAAGTCTGTTCTTGGTCCATTTGCACTTATATTATCAATTGCAGAATTTAATTCAGAAGCATTTGTGCTTAAATTTGAAACAAGATTTGCATCTGCCAATGTTGCTTCTTGTGATATATCTGAAAGGTCTGAAGCATTATAATAACTAGAAAAGCTAACAATTCCTACTTGTAAATCTTCATTATTATCTAATAGATTAGAGACTAAAGTTTTAGCTGATTCAAATATTAAATCTCTTCTAGTAACTTCTTCGTTATCATCAACTGTTTCATTCATACTATTTGAGTTGTCAAGTACTAACATTAATTCACCAGTTGGTTTTAAAGAACCTTCATTGTTGACTACTTGTAATTGAATAGTAACCTCTTTATTGTTTAAATTTTTTTCAATTAATCTTTTTTCAAATGATGAATTATTTCCAAACTGTATCGTGCAAACAGGTTCTTCTATAACTTCCATTTGAACAGTACTATAAGAAGCCATAGAAATGTTTGTAATTAATATTGCTATTAAAAATAATATTATGATAAAAATAGTTTTCCTCATAAAAAATCAATCCTCTCCTTAATATATTATTTACATACAATATTTATTTTATCACAATTACGAAAATAAACAAGATTTTCTAGAAAAAATTTACAATTGTAATTAAAATGTAAAATATAAAAAAACAAAAAACAAGTATAAAAAAGAGTGAAAGTACTTGAAATATTGTGAAATATATGTTAAAATATAAAAGTGTGATATATCAAAAACCAATTAAAAAGCAAAGTATATATATTAAAAAATGCTACATAAGAGAAAAATGGTCGTAGGCTGAAAGCCATTTAGCATAGATATATAGAAATTTCACTTTTTAGGTCTTTTCTTGAAAACAAAAGTAGGGAAAAGCGGTTGAACCGTTAAAACTTAAAATAGAGGTTAGTAATATTATTTTATAAATAAAACTAATGAACTTAGGTGGTACCACGAATGAAAACCATTTCGTCCTAAAAAGTAGGAAAAGAAATGGTTTTTTTGATGAAGAATTTTAATTAAAATTTTATCAAGGATGTGTTTATATGTTAAAACAGAAAATAGTAGAAAGTTATTTTGATTCAAAAATTTATAGTAATCAAGAAATACTGCGAAGCATTGAAGAAACAAAAAAAGAATATTCAAAGAAGATTGTAGATATAGATATAAGATTAAATGAGTTTGGAGTATATGTAGTTACATATTATTTTAAAAATAAAGATAACATTTTCCAAAAAATATTTATTAAAATAAAGCAAAAAGCTAAAAAAAATAAAACAGTTTTATTGCAAGAAAAGAGTTTGACTTATGGAAAATTGACAAAAGACGAAAGAAAAAAGGAAAAGATAAAAAGAAGAATGGAAAAATATTCGGGAAATATTTATGGTGTATATAAAGAAACAAGAACATATAGACCATATTAAATATATAAATATTAATGAAAAGGAGAAGAAAACATGAAAGAAGAAATTGCAAAAATCAAAGAAAAATCCATTAAAGAGATGGAAAATTGTAAGGATTTAAAAACTCTAGATGAAGTAAGAGTAAAGTATTTAGGAAAGAAAGGTGAATTAACTTTAGTTTTAAGGAAAATGGGAAATTTAAGCCCAGAAGAAAGACCAATTATTGGAAGTTTAGTAAATAAAGTAAGAGATGAGTTGAATTTATTATTAGAAAAGAAAGAAAAGGAGTTGAAATCGAAAGAATTACAAAAAAAGTTAGAAACAGAAAATATCGATGTTACAGAACCAAGTAAGAAAATAGAATTAGGTTCATTACATCCAATAACACAAATAATAAAAGAAGTAGAAGAAATTTTCTTAGGAATGGGATATGAAATTGCAGATGGACCAGAGGTAGAAAAAGCTACATATAATTTTGATAAGTTAAATACCCCACCAGATCACCCAGCAAGAGATGTGCAAGATACTTTTTATGTTACTGACGATATAGTATTAAGAAGTCAGACATCACCAGTACAAGCAAGAGTAATGGAAGAAAAGAAACCACCAATTAAAATAATATGTCCAGGTGCAGTTTATCGTTCAGATAGTGTAGATAGCACACATTCACCAGTATTCCATCAAATAGAAGGTCTTGTTGTAGATAAACATATTTCAATGACAGATTTAAAAGGAACATTAGAAATGTTTGCTAAAAAGTGTTTAGGAGAAAATACTAAAATACGTTTTAGACCACATCATTTTCCATTTACAGAACCAAGTGCAGAGGCAGATGTTTCATGTTTTGTTTGTGGAGGTAAAGGTTGCAGAGTTTGTAAAGGAGAAGGTTGGATAGAACTTCTAGGATGCGGAATGGTTCATCCAAATGTGTTTAAAAATTGTGGAATAGATCCAGATGAGTATACAGGTTTTGCATTTGGATTTGGTGTAGAAAGAATTGCAATGGCAAAATTCGGAATAGATGATATGAGATTGTTATTTGAAAATGATGTAAGATTTTTAAAACAATTTTAAATAAATATAGTAAAGTGATTTAAAAAAATCAAATATATAATAAATAATCAAGAATTTGATATTTATAAAGGAGTGTTGGAAGTTGGGATTATTCATTAGAAAGCCAAAGAAAAATAGATTATATACATTACAAGAAGCAATGAGTTTTATAAATAAAAACCAAGGATATTCAGTAATACAAGAAGAAGGAGGATATAAAGTAATTCCAGATAGTGTGGCAAATGAACATATAGATAGATATAGAAAGCAAATAAGACAAAGAAGTGAATTTACTTATAAATTACAAGCAGGATATAATCCAACTCGTAGGAAGCAAAACGAAAATTTGAATTATTTACATAGATATGGTTATCATGAAGAAGAAAGATAAAAAGAAAGAAAGGAAGAAAGTAAATGAAAGCAAGTGTGGAATGGTTAAAAGAATATAGTGATATAGATGTTGATACTGTAAAATTAGGAGATATTCTTACAATGACAGGTTCAAAAGTAGAAGAAATTATAGAAAAAGGAAAAGATATAAAAAATGTTGTAGTAGGAAAAATATTAGAAATAAAAACACACCCAAATGCAGATAAGTTAGTTGTAACTAAAGTAGACGTAGGAACTGAAAAAATACAAATAGTAACAGGTGCTAAAAATATTAAAGAAAATGATATAGTTCCAATTGCAAAAGATGGAGCAGAACTTCCAGGGGGAAAGAAAATAGTAAAAAGTCCTTTAAGAGGAGTTGACTCTTGTGGAATGATGTGTTCTTGTCGGAGAACTTGGATTAGATATTAAAGACTATAAAGATCAAATAGAAGATGGAATAATGATACTTCCTGAATCTTATGAAAAAGATTTAGGAAAGAATATAGTAGAAGTATTAAATTTAAAAGAAGATATAATAGATTTTGAAATAACACCTAATAGACCTGATTGCTTCTCAATTGAAGGATTAGGAAGAGAGACAGCAGCTTCACTTGGAAAAGAATTTAAAAATCCAAGAAAAAATTTGGATGAATTAAAAGTAGAAGATAAAAAAGAAATAGAAGGTTTAAAAGTAGATATAACAGCACCAGACTTGTGTTATAGATATATAGCAAGAGTTGTTAAGAATGTTAAAATCGGACCATCTCCAGAATGGATGGTAAGAAGACTAAAAGCATGTGGTATAAGAAGTATTAATAATATAGTAGATATAACAAATTATGTAATGCTAGAACTTGGTCAGCCTATGCATGCATTTGATATTAATTCTATTGAAGGAAAACATATCACAGTAAGAAGAGCAAAAAATGGTGAGAAGATTACAACATTAGATGGACAAGAAAGAGAACTAAATGAAGATAATTTAGTTATAGCAGATGATAAAAAACCAGTTGCAATAGCAGGTGTAATGGGTGGAGAAAATTCAGAAATAGAAAAATCAACAAAAACTGTAGTATTTGAATCAGCAGTATTTTATGGAGGAAGTGTAAGAAAAACAGCAAAAAAAGTAGGACTAAGGACAGAAGCTTCTTCTAGATATGAAAAAGGGCTATCATCAGAAAATGCTATTCGTGCAATAAATAGAGCTGTAGAATTAGTAGAATTATTAGGTGCAGGAGAAGCAGTAGATGGAAAAGTAGATGTTTATCCAACTAAACAAAAAATAAACAAAATAAAGTTAGATGTAGAAAGAATAAATGAATTGCTTGGAACTAATATTTCTGAAAAAGAAATGATAGAAATTTTAGGAAGATTAGATATAAAAGTAGAAGATGGCTTTGCAATTGCTCCTTATTTTAGGATGGACTTAGAATTTGTAGCAGATATTGCAGAAGAAATTGCAAGATTTTATGGATATGATAAATTAGACACTACATTAATAAAAGCAGAGGCAACTTTAGGAGTAAGAACAAAAGAACAAAATATTGAAAAGAAAATAGAAGATGTATTAGTAAATAATGGATTTTCTGAAATTTATACATATGGATTTGTTGGAGAAAAAGATTTAGAAAAATCTAAAATTAGTCAAAGTTTAATAGATAATGCAATTGAAATTTCAAATCCTTTAAGTGATGAATACAAATTAATGAGACCAACCACAATTCCAAGTATGATGCAAACCTTAGCTTTAAATAATAACAGAAAAAATCAAAATGTTAAGCTATTTGATATTTCAAGGAATTATAGAAATATTAATGGAAAAGTAGAAAAAGGAGAAGTTCCCCTACAAGAAAATATTTTAACAATTGGAATGTTTGGAGAAGATAGCGACTTCTATACATTAAAAGGAATAATTGAAAATGTACTAGAAGCTTCAAATGTAAATCATTATGATATAGTAAAAGAAAAAGAAAATAATTCATATCATCCAGGAAGATGTGCAAATATAAAAGTTGGTTTAGATATAATTGCAACAATAGGAGAAGTACATCCAGAAGTTTTAATGAATTATGATATAAATAAAAGATGTTATTTAGCAGAGCTTAATATAACAAAAGTAGTTAAATATTCTAAACAAAACAAAAAATATCAAGAAGTACCAAAATTTCCAGCAGTAGAAAGAGATATAGCAATTGTTATTAATGAAGATATAGAAGTGGGAGCTATTGAGCAAGCAATTACTAAAAAATCAAAGAGATTATTAAAAGGTAAAAAAGAATTAGAAGAAATAAAATTATTTGATATTTATAGGGATGAAAAAATAGGAAAAGGTAAAAAGAGTATTGCATATAGCTTAATATTTAGAGATAAACAAAAAAGTTTGTCAGATGATGAAGTAAATCCGGTAATGGAAGAAATAACAAAAGAATTAGAAGAAAAATTTGGAGCAACTTTAAGAAAATAAAATATATAGAAAAATTGCTTTAATTTAGCAGTTTTTCTATCTTTTTTTTGTAAAAGTATTGACAAATATGAAAAAATGGTGTAAAGTATATTAGCATTACAAAAAGAAAAGAGGAAAACTATGGAAAGAAATGTTAAAATTAGTTTGCTTTGCCAATTATATGGAAAGTTATTAACTAAAAAGCAATATGATTTCATAGAAGATTACTATAACAATGATTTATCTTTATCAGAGATAGCAGAAAATAATAATATTACAAGGCAAGCTGTAAGAGACATTATAAAGAAAGGGGAGAAAAAACTTTTCGAATACGAAGAAAAGCTATTATTTATGAAGAGGATGTTAAATCAAGAAAAAAGAATTGAAAAAGCTTTATCTGAATTAACAAAGATACAAAAAGATTATTCAGACAAAGAAATAGCAAACGTGTTAGAAAACGTAAAGAAAGAATTAAGCTATTTAGTATAGTCTTAAGAAAATAAATAAGAATAGGAGTTGAGATTATGGCTTTTGAAGGATTATCTTCTAGATTACAAGAAATAACAAGAAAAATTAGAGGAAAAGCAAGAATAACTGAAGGCGATTTAAAGGAAATGCTAAGAGAGGTAAAACTTGCACTTTTGGAAGCAGATGTCAACTATAAGATTGTTAAAGAGTTTATAGAGTCAATTAGAGAAAAGGCACTTGGTCAAGATGTATTAAAATCATTAACACCAGGACAACAAGTTGTAAAAATTGTAAAAGATGAGTTGGTAGAATTGTTAGGTGGTACTGAAAGCAAAGTAAACTTTACTCCAAATCCACCAACTATAATTATGCTAGTAGGTCTTCAAGGTTCAGGTAAAACAACAACAGCAGGTAAACTTGCTAATCTATTTAGAAAACAAGGCAAAAAACCATTACTTGTTGCTTGTGATGTATATAGACCAGCAGCTATAAAACAATTACAAGTAGTTGGAAAACAGTTAAATATACCAGTATACGCAAATGAAACATCAAAAGATGTAGTTCATATTGCAAGACAAGCTTTGTCAGTTGCAATGTCAAAATTAAATGATGTTGTAATATTAGATACAGCAGGACGTCTTCATATTGATGAAGAATTGATGGATGAGTTAAAAAGATTAAAAACTGGAATAAAGCCACATGAAATATTACTTGTAGTAGATAGTATGACAGGTCAAGATGCAGTAAATGTTGCAGAAAAATTTAATTCAAATGTTGGAATAGATGGAGTAGTACTAACTAAACTTGATGGTGACACTCGTGGAGGTGCAGCACTTTCAGTTAAAAAAGTTACAGGAAAGCCAATAAAATTTGCAGCAACAGGGGAAAAATTAAATGATATAGAAGTATTTCATCCAGAAAGAATGGCTGGAAGAATCTTAGGAATGGGTGATATTCTATCTGTAATAGAAAAAGCAGAAGAATCATTTGATCAAGAGCAAGCAGAAAAATTGGAAAAACAATTAAGAAAAAAAGAGTTTGACTTAGATGATTATTTAACACAAATAAGACAAATTAAGAAAATGGGTTCATTTTCATCGCTACTTAAATTAATACCAGGAATGAATCAGTTAAAAGATGTTAAAATAGATGATAAAGAATTTGTAAGAATAGAAGCGATTATATGTTCAATGACAAAAGAAGAAAAAAGAGATGTAAGGCTTCTAAATGGTAGTCGTAGGCAACGTATTGCTAAGCGGAAGTGGAACATCTGTGCAAGAAATAAACAAATTCATAAAATCGTTTGAAATGACACAAAAAATGATGAAGAAAATGAAAAGCAACAAAGGTGGACTTAAGAAAATGATGAATGGTATAGATGAAAATAGTTTAAAGAACTTTATGAAATAAATTAGTTATATTTTGTTATTAAGTTTTTAAGTTAGCTGTACGAAGCGAAGCGAGTTACAGATAACTTATACAATTTAACTAGTTTAAATTGTATACATATATATTATATAAATATAAAAAATTTCGGAGGTGAAAATAATGGTAAAAATTAGATTACAAAGACAAGGAAAGAAAAAAGCTCCATTTTATCATATAGTAGTTGCAGATTCAAGAAGCCCAAGAGATGGTAAAATAATTGAGCAAATTGGAACATATGATCCAATGACAGAGCCATCTACAATAGTTGTAGATAAAGAAAAATTAGCAACATGGATTAAAAATGGTGCTAAACCAACACCAACAGTAAAAGACTTAATGGAAAAAGTTAAATAATTAACTTGAAACTAAAAGTTTTTAAAGCCAATTAGATTATTGGAGGTAAAAATGGAAGAACTATTGAAAATTATCATTTCAAATTTAGTAGATAATAAAGATGCAGTGGAAATAACAAAAAAAGAAGATGAAAAAACTACTACATTTGAAGTAAAAGTAGCAAAAGAGGACATGGGTAAAGTAATAGGTAAGCAAGGTAGACTTGCAAAATCTATACGTACAGTCATGAAATCAGTAGCTTCAAAAGAACACAAAAAAGTGTTAGTAGAATTTATAGGATAGTTGGAGTATTTAAATATGACAAAATATCTTGAAATTGGTCAAATTGTAAATACTTTTGGTATCAAAGGTATGGTTAAAGTAAAACCATTTACACAAGATACTAAAAAAAGATTTGACAATTTAAAAAAAGTATATATCCAAAATAGAAATACTAGAAAAGAATATGAAATAGAAGAAGTAAAATATCATAAAGAAATGGTATTAATAAAATTCAAAGGTATAGATAATCCAGAGGATGCTAATTTACTTCGTAATTACTATTTAGTAGTAGATAGGGATAAAGAAGAACCTCTAGAAGAAGGAACTTATTATATAGTAGATATGATAGGTTTAGAAGTATATACAGAAGAGGGTGAAAAATTAGGTATTCTAGAAGATGTATTTAGCTATGGAAGTTCGGATATATATGCTGTAAAAAATGAATTAGGAAAACAAATTCTTTTACCAGCAATAGAAGATGTTATAAAAAATATTGATATGGAAAAAAGAAAAATGACAGTACACCTAATTCCAGGTTTAGTGTAGTATGGAGGAAAATATGCAATTCGATGTTTTAACACTTTTTCCTGAAATGTTTTCAAGTCTAAATGAAAGCATAATAGGAAGAGCTAAGACAAATAAACAAATTAATATTAATTTAATTAATATTAGAGATTTTGCGGAAAACAAACATAATAAAGTAGATGATACTCCATATGGTGGTGGAGCTGGTATGGTAATGATGCCAGATGTAGTATATAGAGCATATCAATCTTTAGAAAGAAATAATGCAAAAGTAATATATATGTCTCCACAAGGTAAAACATTAAATCAAAAAAAGGTTATAGAGTTATCTAAAGAAGAACATTTAATAATTCTTTGTGGACATTATGAAGGTATAGACCAAAGAGTTCTTGATAAAATAGTGGATGAAGAAATATCTATTGGAGATTATGTACTAACAGGTGGAGAACTTCCAGCTATGGTATTAATAGATAGTGTAAGTAGATATGTAGAAGGAGTTTTAAGTAACGATTCTATAAAAGAAGAAAGTTTTTCAAACGGACTACTTGAATATCCACAATATACAAGACCAGAAATTTTTGAAGGAATGAAAGTTCCGGAAGTATTACTTTCAGGAAACCACAAAAAAATAGACGAATGGAGAAAAGAACAATCTTTAGAAGTAACTAAAAATAAAAGACCTGATTTATTATTAAATAAAAAATAAAAAATAATAAATAATAAATATAAAATAAAAGAAGTGCAAAATCCCAAATGCACCGCTCTAAAAAATAAAAATAGGAAGAAAAGGAGGATATTCTAAAATGGATATTATTAAAGCAATTGAACATGAACAATTGAAAAATAAAATACCAGAATTAAAAGTTGGTAATACAGTTAGAGTACACGTAAGAATTAAAGAAGGAAATAAAGAAAGAATCCAAGTTTTTGAAGGAATTATTATTAAAGTACAAGGTGGAGGAGTTAATAGGTCATTTACAGTAAGAAAAATCTCTTATGGTGTAGGTGTTGAAAAAACATTTTTAGTACATTCACCTTTGGTTGAAAAAGTAGAATTAGTAAGAGTAGGTAAAGCAAGAAGAGCTAGATTATTCTACTTAAGAGATAGACTTGGTAAAGCTGCTAAGACTAAAGAACAAGTTGGAGCAAGAATTGAAAACAGAGAAATTACTATTAAAGAAGATTTAGTAGAAGAACCAACTGTTGAAGAAGCTAAAGAAGAAGCTCCAAGTATCGAAACTGAAGAACCAACTGTACAAGAAACTGTAGATACTGTAAAAGAAGAAGTAGTTGAAACAGTTAAAGAAGAGCCTGTAAAAGAAGAAAAGGCTGAAGAAGCAAAAAATGAAGAACCAGCAAAAGAAGATAAAAAGGCTTAAATAGTAAATAAATAAGACAAATAAGGATAGACCTTGTTTGTCTTATTTTTATGTTAAAAAAATTTTTTTCTAAAAACATTGATATAAAAAGGATAGGAATAATAGCGAACAAATATTTTATCTTTTTTATAAAAAACTATTGACAAAATAGAAAACAAAAGATAAAATAAGAACAACAAAAGCGAACAGCAATTCGTAAAACAAAAATTTGACAAGGAGTGATATGAAATGAATATAGTAAAAAGAAGAACAAATATTAAATTAGTTGTAAATAATAGCATAGAAAGACATCCAGTGCCTGTACTGGGTGTAGATTATAGAGTTAAAATAATATATAAAAATATTAAGATTACAGAGTTAGATGTAGAAGGAAAGACTATAAAAATATCACTACCTAACAAGTATAAAAAAATGTCAAATATTACAATTTTAGATTTAGCAATTGAAAAAATGTATGAACAAATTGCAAACGTAGAATTAGAAAGAGCAATGGAAAAAACGAGAATAATGTTAGGATTTGCTCCAGAAGAATATGAAGTAAAGAAATGCCAAGGATTAGGAAAATGTGAAAATAATAAAATAACGATAAATCCCGAAGTTGTAAAATATAAAAGAAATATAGTAGACTATATAGTTTTACATCAATATTGTCATTTAAAATATAAAACACATTGTAAAGCTTTTTATAATTTACTTGCAAAATATGAACCAGATTATGAAAATTACGAAGAATTAATTAAAAAGTTAAAAAAATAGACTAGATTCTAGTCTATTTTTTTAAAAGTATAAAATATATTGACTTCATGTAATAAAAAATATAAAATATAATATATAAGATACAGATTTATTGAAAAAAATATTTAAGAAAACTAAAGAAAGGGAGAAGTCTTTATGTATAAAATAAAAGACAATAATATTATTAAAGAATATAATTCTAATAAAGCAATAGCATTAATAACCTTGATATTGATAATTACAACTTTGGTAATTTTAGTAGGAATAGGAATAGTTGTGATAGCTGGAGAAAATGGAATAATTGATAAATCAGAATTTTCATCTTTTTCAAATAAAATAAAACAATATGAACAAAAAGTAGATGATTATGTAATAAAAGAAGGAGAAAATAATGAAAACAATTCTATAAGTGTAATGGATTCAGAAAAAATAAAAGAGATATTAGGAAATATAGAAGATGGGGATGAATATAAATATATAATTCAAAACAACGAGCTTAGATATAATTCAGATAAAGTAACAGATAAAGAAAAAGATTGGTTAACAAAATTAGAAATTTCTGAAAGAACAGAAGGAGTTTTGTTAACATTTATGGTAAATGGGGGAGTATATCAAACAATTCAATCAGACAAAATAACATTTCCAAGTATTGCTCCAACAAGTAGTACAGGTAATTTTGCTGGATGGTATTATGATCAAGATGCTACAAAACAAGCAGTAGAGGGTGATGAAGTATCAGACAATATTAATTTATATGCTAAGTTTACTGATTTTGTTGCTACATATATGTCAGACGGAAATATATTTACAACAATTGAAGGAAACACATTAAAATTTCCAGAGAAAAGCCCAACCAAGGATAAAGTAAAATTTGTTTCATGGTATTATGATGAAGCTTGCGTAAAAGAAGCAAAAGAAGGAGATGTATTAAAAGAAAATACAATTTTATATCCAAGATGGACAAGCTATATTATAAATAAATTAAATGGAGCAGGAATTTATATGCTAAATAATGCTATTGAAGAACCATCTGAGTGGTATTATGTTGAAAATTTAGAAGAACTTCAAAAAATACCATATTATAACCAAGCTATTACTAACTCTATGGGAAGTAATGATGTTAAAGATTTTCCAGCATGGGTTAAATTAGGAAGTTTTAATGTAGGAGATAAAATATATACATATGAAGGAAGTAATAAAATTGTCGATGCAAATATAACAATGCAAAGTTTTGATGGTAAGAAGCAGTTTGAAGGAGATTTTGAACTTTCTATAAATGCTAATGGAGAAATTTATCTTTCTAATTTGAATGGTACAGGAGGAATTTTACCTGCAAAAGTAAGAATAGAAGTTACATTTGAAGACGGAACAAAAGATATGGATGAGTTTATTTGCTATATCCATAATTCTTAGAAATAATATATTATTTTAAAAATGAAGAATGCCTTGAGCATTCTTTATTTTTTTTATAAAAAGTATTTATAATTTGAAAATTATCTGTTATAATATGTAAAGAAACATTGGGGTATCGCCAAGTGGTAAGGCATCGGATTCTGGTTCCGACATTCCTGTGTTCGAATCACAGTACCCCAGCCAAATATTTTTACTAAATTAAGTGAATTTTTAAAATAACAAGATTGTTTAATAATAGGAGGAACTAATGAAAAGAGAAAATAAAGGAGTTACGCTAATTGCTTTAACTGTTACAATAATAGTAACGTTAATATTAGCATCTGTTGCGACATATAGTGGAGTAGGAATAATAAGACAATCAAAATTTAATAAATTTACAACAGAAATGAAAATAGTTCAAACAGAAGTAAATGAGTTATATGATAGGTATAGTAATGGAGAAGATAGTGTGTTAACTATAGGAAAAGCTTTAGATGAACAAGCAGAAAAAGTGTTTATAAGTGGAGTTGCTGGAGAGACTAATAAGACAGGTTATAGAATTTATGATAAAAATACACTAGAAACTTTAGGAATAGAAGATGTGGAAGAAAAATATATCGTAAATGTGGAAAAAAGAAGTGTTATAAGTTACGATGGGTTTAAATATGAGGGAGAAACATATTATACATTGAATCAAATACCAGGTGGATTATATACAGTTAGTTATGAAGATAAAAACATAGGGAAGCAAAAGCCTACTTTTAAGGTTGTTGGAACATCTGAAGCGGGTAAATATACAATAGTAGTATCAGATATAAAGTTTGACGGTTATATAAATAAATGGCAAGTAAAATATCAAAAAGTTGGTCAAACATATTGGTCAACAAGTGAGGATTTGAGTTTTGAAGTTGATAGTACTGGTGTATATAAAGTAAAAATAGTAAATGGAGATATAGAATCAATTGAACAACAAGTAGAAATTAAATAGATATTTAAAACTTGGATTTAAAGTAAAGAAGAACTAATTTATAAAAATTCTAGTACTTCTTTACTTTTTTAGTAAATTAAGGTATAATAAACAAGGAAATTATTAGAGTTAGGAGAGATAGAGATGTCAGAAAAAAATAATAATCAAACAGAAGAATTAGACATGAATCGTTTAATGCAAATAAGAAGAGAAAAATTAGAAGAATTACAAAAAGAAGGAAAAGATCCATACAAAATAACAAAATTTAATAGAACAAATACAGCAGGAGAAATAAAAGCAAATTATGAAAAATTTGAACAAAAAGATGTAACTGTTGCTGGAAGGATAATAGCAAAAAGAATAATGGGAAAGGCATCATTTTGCACTATACAAGATAGTGACGGAAAAATACAAAGTTATATAAGTATAAATGATTTAGGAGAAGAAAGTTATAAAGAATTTAAAACATGGGATATTGGTGATATAATAGGTATTACGGGTTTTGTGTTTAAAACAAGAACAGAAGAAATTTCTGTTCATGCTAAAAGTGCGATATTACTTTCAAAATCACTAAGGCCACTTCCAGAAAAATTCCATGGATTAAAAGATGTTGATTTGAGATATAGACAAAGATATGTAGATTTAATAATGAATCCAGAAGTAAAAGAAACATTTATAAAAAGAACACAAATAATAAATGAAATAAGAAATATCTTAAATGAGAAAGGGTATTTAGAAGTAGAAACACCAATATTAAATACAATATCAGGTGGAGCAACAGCAAGACCATTTGTAACACACCATAATACATTAGATATAGATATGTATTTAAGGATAGCAACAGAATTAAATTTAAAAAGACTTATAGTTGGTGGATATGATAAAGTATATGAAATAGGAAGAATATTTAGAAATGAAGGAATGGATATAAGACATAATCCAGAATTTACTTCTATTGAATTTTATGCTGCATATCAAGATTATCATGATATGATG
The DNA here is from genome assembly GCA_944386415.1 of uncultured Clostridia bacterium. Classification (GTDB taxonomy): domain Bacteria; phylum Bacillota; class Clostridia; order TANB77; family CAG-508; genus CAG-269. The sequence continues at coordinate 21,492 of CALXAY010000027.1, forward strand.
GATATAACAGAAGAAATATTCCAAAGATGTAGCATGAAAGTTTGTGGAACAACTAAAATAACATATCAAGGAACAGAAATTGAACTTGGTGGAAAATGGAAGAGAATCAGTATGATAGATAGTATAAAAGAAGTAACAGGAGTTGACTTTAATACTATAAATACTGATGAAGAAGCAGTTAGTTTAGCTAAAGAAAGAAATATAGAAATTCCAAATGGAAAAGAAACAAGAGGAAATGTAATTAGTTTGTTCTTTGATGAATATGTTGAAAAGACATTGATACAACCAACATTTATATATGATTATCCAATAGAAATATCACCACTTGCAAAAAAATGTAAAGATGATCCTCGTCTAACACAAAGATTTGAAGCATTTATTGGTGGACGTGAATATGGAAATGCATTCTCAGAATTAAATGATCCAATAGATCAATATGAAAGATTTAAAGAAGAAATAAGAGCAAGAGAAAATGGAGATGATGAAGCAGGGATGATGGATGAAGATTTTGTTAATGCTCTTGAATACGCAATGCCACCAACAGGAGGAGAAGGAATAGGAATAGATAGACTTGTAATGCTTTTAACAGATTCAGCATCAATAAGAGATGTATTACTATTTCCAACAATGAAACCATTGGCATAGAACATTAGCAAATTAAAAATAAATCTTAATAAATACTAAAAACTCTTAATATG
>CALXAY010000028.1 GCA_944386415.1 uncultured Clostridia bacterium
TTATCTTACGCGTATTTACCTTTGCTTTCTTTATTATTATACATTAACCAACAAAAAACTACAAGATAATACTATTATTTTTTGTGTTAAATTTTTATTACAGAATTATTACAAATATATTACATTTCTTTCAAAATTATTAGGGAAAAGCTTTTTCCAGCTTTTCCCTATTTAATTATAAAACTGTTTTTATTTCTTCTGCTCTTTTTACTTTTTGTGTAGTTGTCTTTATTAATTCTTTATCTGTTACTATAATTTCTCTTATATATTTATAAGCAGGCATTTGTTTATTTACTTTCTTTATTTCTTGCCAAATTTTTTCTTTAATCTTTTCTTCATCTATTGTTCCGAAAATTTCTTCAGCATTTTCATTATCATAAACAATCTTAGCTGCTATTTTATAATCTCCATCATCTTCTGGTCTTCCATATACAAAACTCTCTTTAACTCCTTCAATTTTATTTATTAAAATTTCTAGCTCTTCTGGATAAATATTTTTTCCGTTTTTTAATACAATTACAAATTTCTTTCTTCCTGATATGAATATAAATCCATCTTTATCTATTTTAGCTAAATCCCCTGTATGAAGCCATCCATCTTCTAATGTTTCCTTATTTGCTTCTTCATTATTATAATATCCGAAGCATAATTGAAGGTCCTTTTGCAAGAAGTTCCCCTATTCCCTCTTCATTTGGATTATCTATCTTGACATCCAAGCTTGGGAAAGCCTTTCCTATTGAACCTATTCTTCTATACTTATCATCTTCTGCTGCTATTACTGGTGAACTTTCTGTTAATCCATATCCTTGATACATTGTGAATCCTAAATCATTAAATCCTTGTTCTGTTTCTGGATCTAAAGCTGCTCCACCTGCTACAAATAATCTTACTTTTCCTCCTAATGTATCATGTATTTCTTTAAACAATTTCTTTCTTATATCTATTCCAAATTTTAATAAAAATCTACTTATTTTTATTCCTTTTTTTACTGTTTCAAGTTTTCCTTTTTTCTCTATTGATTTCATTACTTTTCTATACATAGCTTCAAAAAGAATTGGAACTGATATCATCGCTGTTATTTGATACTCTTTTATATTTTCTGCAATATGACGTATTCCATCGCAAAATGCAATTGAACCACCTGTTGATAACGGATATAAAAACCCTACTGTACATTCAAATGTATGGTGTAATGGTAAGAAAGATAAAAATCTATCTTCTGATGTTAATTTTATTACAGATGTAATATCTTGTAAATTACTACATATATTTTTATGTGATAACATAACAGCTTTTGATATTGCGGTTGTTCCTGAAGTAAATAACATTATTCCCATTTTTTCATTATCAATTTTACTATCCAAGAAATCTCTATTTCCTTCTTCTAATAATTTTCTTCCTTGCATAGTTAATTCTTTTTGAGATTTTATTCCACTTTCTTCTTTTTCTAAATCCATAGAAATAAAATATTTAAGATTTGTATTTCCTTGCTCTCTTATTCTATTCATAACTTTATCATACTTATTAGAATAAAAAATTGCATCTACTTCCGAACGAATTATTAAACTTTCTATTTCATTATCTGGAAGAGCTTTGTCTAATGGAACTATTACTCCTGTACCTGTTGCAACTGCTAAATAATCTACTCCCCATTCATATCTATTTTCTGAAATTACTGCAATTCTTTTATCTTTTAATCCCATTTCTATTAACTTAGTTCCTAAAGAATTTACTTCGTCTCTAAATTCTTTGTGTGTAACTTTCCTAAATTTTCCTTCTACGTCAGTTTTAAATAAATAAGCCGTTTTATCACCAAACTTTTCTCCTGTCTTTTTTAACATATCTTTTAAATCAGTATATTTTTCAGCCTTATAAATTGGTTTTCTCATATTTTCTTCCCCTCTACTTTACTCTTAATCCTTCTATGACTGTATTTTCAAACTCTTTATATAACTTCATGATGTCTATTTCTTCTTGACTTCTTATTTTATATACCAGACTAGATCCTATTAACCCATAAATCTCAGAAGCAATTGCTTGAGGACTTCCTTGTTTTATTTCTCTTTTTTCAATTCCTTCTTTAACAATCTGCTCTATTTTATAAATATATGATAAAATGTATTTTTTACAAGTCTGATTTCTTGCTTCATTTCCCCAGAACTGAGTAAGTAATATTGTAATTAAATCCTCATATTTGACAACAATTTTAATTTGAATCAAAACAATTGCTTTTATTTTATCAATATAATTAGAAAATTTTGCCGTTTTTATATCAATACTATTTTGTAAAAGCTTTATTCCTTCTTCGATTAAGAAATTGAATATCTCCTCTTTGCTTGAAAAATGATAATATAATGTTCCTTTTGCTACACCTACCGTTGCCGTTATTTCTTCTATACTTGTTGCCTCATAACCTTTTTCAGCAAAAAGCTTCATTGAAGTCTCAAAAATTTTTCTTTTCGTTTTATTCATCTTTTACTACCTTTCAACCTGTGATAACTATTTATTATTATATATATTTTTATTCAACATTGCAATACTTTTATGTCATTTTGAACGATTGTTCAACTAATAATAAAAATCCGTCATTCTAAAAAACGGATTTTCTTCCTTATATTTGTTTATTCTTAATTTTAATTATATAACTTTCTTTTCTATTTCTGTTATTCTTGAATCGAAACTTTTATGTTCTTTATTATTTTTAATTACAGAACAAGTAACATTTTCTACAACTTTTGCTAATCTTAAATTTCCAATTCTTATCTCTTCTAATATATCTTCTTGTGCTTTACAAATTTTTTGTTGAACTGCTTTCATTTCTTTTTGTTCTTTTTTAACAGCTTTCATATCTTTATTTAAACTTGCTACATTTTTTTCTAAACCTGCTACTTTTTCTTTTAGTACTGATACATCTTCTTTTAACCCTGATACATCTTCTTTTAAGCCTGATACATCTTCTTTTAACCCTGATACATCTTCTTTTAAGCCTGATACATCCTCTTTTAAGATTGATACATCTTCTTTCATAATATCTTGATTATTTTTGATTGTAGTTATATCTTTTTGTATATTTAATAGAATTGATAATATTTGTTCTTCCACATTATCACCTCCGTCTTTTTAGTCTTATTTTACTACTTGATACAGTTAAAGTCAATAGTAAATTTTTGTTAGAAATTTTGAGAAATAATTTAATTGATATAAAAATAAGAATAAAATTTAAAAATTATAATTTATTATTTCAAAAAAATAAACAAATATAAATTATATATATATTAACACTTCCTTCAAGAAAGTGCAAATCTTTTTCAAAAATTGCATTAAATTTATTTACATTTTTCTTTAACTAATATAAAATATTTGTGAACTGGATATAATAAGAAAAAATTATGGAGGAAACAAATGAAAAATAAAAATGAATTAAATTATAAAGATTTAAAAATGACTTGTAATCCTAATATTTTCAATTTCGATACAACAGCTGATTTAGAATCAATACAAGATGGTATTGGACAAGACAGAGGTATTAAAGCTTTGGAATTTGGTTTACAGGTAGATGTTAAGGGGTATAATCTATATCTTGAAGGACCAAGTGGAGTTGGAAAAACTTTATATACTAAGAATTATTTAAATAAAATAGCAGCAAAAAAGAAAGTTCCTTCTGATTGGTGCTATATATATAATTTTGAAAATCCAAATCAACCAATTGCAGTTGAATTACCAGCAGGTCAAGGTAAAGAATTTAAGGAAGCAATGGATGGATTTATAAAAGAAATTAGAAAAGATATTAAAAAAACTTTTAATAATGATGATTTTGAGAAAGAAAAAGCATTAATAAAACAAGAATTTGAAGAAAAACGTTCTGCACTTCTTGAAAAATTAAATCAAGATGCCTCTAAACATAACTTTCAAGTAAGGACTGCACAAAATGGTATTTATATGATGCCTATGGTTAATGGTAAAGTTATAGAAGAAGAAGAATTTGAAAAACTAGATGATGAAATAAAAAAAGAATATGAAGAAAAATCTCTTTTAGTTCAAGAACAGATTATGGACGCAATCAGTAAAATAAAAGAAATTGAACGTCAGTCAGATAAAAAAATATCAGAATGGCAATCAAATGTAGCACTTCTAACAGTAAATGTTCATATAAATTATCTAAAATCTAGATATAAACGAAACAAAAAAATACATCATTTCTTAAATGATGTAAAAGAAGATGTTTTAAAAAATATACCTGTATTTTTGGAAGATTCAGAAAAAGCACAAACTAATCAACCAAATCCCGCAATGAGAAAACCTGACCCTTGTTTAAATTACAGAGTTAATTTATTTATAGATAATTCAAATAGAGAAGGTGCACCTGTTATTATGGATTCTAATTATTCATATAATAACATATTTGGTGCTATTGAATATGAAAATTACTATGGTTCTTTAAAAACCGATCATACAATGTTAAAACCAGGACTTCTACAACAAGCAAATGGAGGCTATATTATATTTCAAGCAAAAGATTTACTTTCAAATGGTGCTTGCTATGAAGCTTTAAAAAAAGCTTTAAGGATAAAAGAAATTGGTATAGAAAATGTTGCAGAACAGCGTTCTTCTATGGTCCTAATCTCATTAAAACCAGAACCTATCCCTCTTAATTTGAAAGTTATTTTAATTGGAAATAGTAATATATATCAAACTTTACTTTCCATGGATTCTGATTTTAGAAAATTATTTAAAATAAAAGTAGAATTTGAAGAAACAGCAGAAGCTACTAAAGAAAACTTAAATAAGCTAGCTCAAATTATTCATGGATTTTGTGAGCATCAAGAATTACCCGAATTGGATAAAGGTGCTATGGCTCGTTTAGTTGAATATTCTTCAAAAATTGCAGGTAGCCATAGTAAAGTTTCTACTAGATTTGATGATTTAATGCAAGTAGTTGGTGAAGCTGCTACTTGGGCAAAACTTTCTAGATCAAAAACTGTAACAGAAAAGTATATTCTTAAGGCTCTAGAAGAAAGAGTTGAAAGAGTAAAAAAATATGACGAGAAATATTTGGAAATGATAAAAGAAAATACTCTTTTGATAGATACTTCAGGATTTAAAGTTGGTCAATTAAATGGTTTAACTGTTATGTCTGTTGGGGATTATACATTTGGAAAACCTGCTAAAATCACTGTTAATACTTATACTGGGAAAAACGGCATTGTAAACATAGAAAGAGAAGTTGAAATATCTGGTCCTTCCCACTCTAAAGGTGTACTTATTCTAACAGGATATTTAGGCGAAATGTTTGCTCAAGATATGCCTTTATGTTTAACTGCTAGTATTTGTTTTGAACAATTATATAATGGAGTTGACGGTGATAGTGCCTCTAGTACAGAATTATACGGATTACTTTCTAGTTTATCTGGTATCCCTATTAATCAGTCAATTGCTGTTACTGGATCTGTTAATCAGAAAGGTCAAATACAACCTATAGGTGGAGTAAATGAAAAAATAGAAGGATATTTCCAGGTTTGTAAAGTTCGTGGATTAGATGGTTCACATGGGGTTATGATACCTGTTCAAAATATTGATAATTTACAGTTATCTGATGAAATTATTGAAGCGGTGAAAGAAAAGAAATTTCATATTTATGCTGTCTCTTCAATTGAAGAAGGAATTGAAGTGTTAACTGGAGTTCCTGCTGGTAAGAAAGATAAAGATGGTCACTTCCCTGCTGGAACAGTAAATTGTCTAGTTTATGAAAAATTAAAAAAATATGCAAAAATAAATGAAAAAGATAAAATATAAAAAGACAAAGTTTTTACTTTGTCTTTTACTTTTAAAATATATTTTCTAAATTAAATGCATATTTTTCTTGTATATGCTTTAGGATAAATACACATCTATCTAATTCTTTTATAGCATCTGCATATTCTTCTGTTTCAGTTAAACTATCTAATCCTGTTAAATTGTCTTCTACTTTTTCTAACTCATTATGCTCTATATAATATGCAAGTTTATCATGTCTTAATTCCCATTCCTCTGTTATTATATTTACTTCTTCTGATATTTCTTCTTTTGTCTTTTTTCCTATATTGTTTAATTTATTATCCAAATCTATTTTTAATTCTTCCAAATCATTTGATAATGTCTCAACTGATATTTTTGTATATCTCTGTGTTATAATATTTCCAAGAACAATTATAATTACAACAAATATACAAATTATCATCTCTTTTTTCATCTATACTCCTTTCTCCTTTTTTTGGCAAAATATCTGCCCTTTTCCATCTATTGTCACAACCAATGCTTCTTCAGGTTTCATATTAAATTTTTCTATTTGTTTTTTTAACCAATTATAATCTTTTCCTATTGCTTTTAAATTTTCTTTCATAACTTTACCATCTATTACTAAATCATATGGTATTCCTTCATATTCTGGCATAATATTAAAATCTTGAGGAATCGTATTTCTTTTATCTGGTTTTTGTATAACAGTTACTTGTCCACTTGTCTCTAAAATTGCATATTCTACATCTCCTAAATTAATTACATTATTTCCTCTTAGCCTTTCTTCTAATTCATTAATTGTAAATCTTTCTTTTTTTAAATTATTTTCATTTATTTTTCCTCGATATATTAATATGCTTGGTCTTCCACATATTATTTCTCTTGCTTTTGAACTTTTTAAATTTATAATTGAAATAAGTAAATGCATAACTAGAAGTCCCAGTATTGGTATTATTCCATTAAATATTGGTATTCCTGGATCAGTCATAGGAATTGATGCCAAATCTGCTATCATGATAGAAATTGCAAGCTCAAAAGGCTGAAGTTGTCCTATTTCTCTTTTTCCCATTAATCTCATAACAATCAAAACTATTATATATAAGGCAATTGACCTAAAAAAAGTTATCAACATTGAAAAAACACCAACTTTTCAAATATTTTTATTTTTCTTTTTTATTATTTTTAACAAATTTTTACTTTCCTATGCAATATTTTTCAGTATAAATAAAATATTTTTGTGAATAATAAAATTAGAACCTTAAAAATTTCACATTATGAATTTTATAACTAAGGAGGTTATTTAAAATGTCAGAAGTCGATACAAATCGTACTCAAAGCACAGCTTCTACTACTTGGCAAATAATTGGAAGATTAGCTGCTTCAGCTGTGGTTTTAGCAATTACTGCATTTTTCACACCAAACTTTACTATTAATAATATTTGGACATTAGCAATAGCAGCTATTGTCTTAACAGTAATTGACTATTTAGTAGTTAAATTTACCGGATTACATGCAAGTCCTTTTGGTAAAGGCTTCGTTGGCTTTGCTTTGGCTGCTATTACTTTATATGCTATTCAATTCTTTGTAGCTGGTTACTCTATTTCTTGGATGGCTGCAATAATTGGTGCATTGATTTATGGTGTAGTTGATTATTTCTTGCCTGGTAATCAACAAATGTAGTAAAAACAGGCTAAGGATATTTTCCTTAACCTGTTTTTTATTTTTTTATAATTTCTCTACTATTTCATTTTTATTTTTATAAATACTTTTTTGTGGTATTACACCTCTAACAGATGATAATGGGTAAATATTAGTATTTCTACCAATAACTGTTCCTGGGTTTAATACTGAATTACATCCAATTTCCACATTATCACCTAGCATTGCTCCAAATTTCTTTAAGCCTGTTTCAATTTCTTCATCTTTACTTTTTACTATAACTAGTTTCTTATCTGATTTAACATTAGAAGTAATAGAACCAGCTCCCATGTGAGCTTTATATCCTAATATTGAATCTCCTACATAATTATAATGTGGTACTTGTACTTTATTAAATAAAATAACATTTTTAAGCTCTGTAGAATTACCTACTACTGCACCGTTACCAACAATTGCTTTTCCTCTAATAAAAGCACAATGTCTTATTTCTGCATCTTCCCCAATAATTGCAGGGCCATTAATATATGCTGTAGATGCAACTTTGGCTGATTTTGCAATCCAAATATTTTCTCCTTTTTTTTCATATTTATCTAAATCTAGTTTATTTCCAATCTCAATTATAAATTTTTCAATTTTAGTCAATGCCTCCCATGGATATGTAATACTTTCTAATAATTCTTTTGCTATTGTTTCGTTTAAATTATATAGATTTTTAATTTTACATTCTTCCATACTATCTTCTCCTAATTATTTTTTATTTTGTTTATTCCAGTATTTTTCATATAGCTCTTTTGCTGTCTTTGGACTATCTACACCTTCTTTATTTTTTACTGGTGCAAAATCTTCCTCTCTTTTACCTCTTAATATTGCTATATCATCAAAAAATTCAAAAGCATCAAAAATGAAAGCTTCAAATTTATAAGAATTTGCTTCTTTAGGAATTATTTCTTTTCCATCTTCATCTATATATGAATTTTTCTTAAAAGCACTATGATATATAAGTGGCTCTGTACTTGCTTTTTCTATTGCATCTATTGTATATAGATTACACATTATATGTGACTCTCCATATTTTAATTCTCCATTACTATCTACTTCTTCAGCCATTTTTTCTGGAAGTTCTGTATATTCTATAACTTTGGGATGTCCATTCATTCTGCAAAATACCCCTACTTTTTCGTGAGGATTAGCCTTTACAACTGATTTAGAAGCTATTTGTACATTTTTATCAATTGCCATACCAAGTAAAGTTACATCCGCCATTTTAAGTAATGCATTATCAACACTACCTATAAAAACCCATTTAATTCCTTTATTTTTCATATCAGCAAGAGCTCCACTTGCCCTTAATGAAGAATATGTTCCTCCATTTCCGTCTGATGCTTCTTTTATTTTCATATCTTTATTTATTAATAATTTTCCTTCTGTATCAACTAAAGGAAGTTCACTTTGATTAAATATAGTTACCGCTTCTTTAGGATATCCAAAATAGTTGTGCTTTTCTAAAAATTCTACTGTTTCTTGATTGTTTTCTTTACTTGTCATTATGTACCATTGAATAATAGTGTTATATTTTTCATTTGCCTCTTCAATATTATCTTTTAATATTTCAAATAAATACTTCCCTTTTCCATAAACATCCAACTTAAATGTTCCTTTAGGTCCTGAATGACCAAGTCTAGTTCCCTGTCCTCCTGCCATTGTAACAACTGCATATTTTCCATTTCTTATAATATCTTCACCTAATTTATCAAATCTTTCTTTTTGTTCTTTTGAAAGTTTTGCTTTGTCTAAATAAGAAATAGATTCTATTTTATTTTCTTTTATTTCAATCTTCTTTTTAGTATTATCATATAATTCCATTATTTGTTCAAAATCTATTCTATTTATTTGATTTAATAATTCTTGTTTTTTTATTCCATCTAATTTTTTTAATAAATTCACAATATGATTTTGATTATATCTCTTAAGTAGCTCTATTGTCTCTTGCTCTTTATCCATACTAAATCCATCCCTTCATATATCTTTTTATTTATTATATGATATTCCACTTAACATTGCTATTCTACCATAATTACTTACATTTATCAAGTTTTTTAGAAAACTTGTCATATTCTAAATCTCTTTCCAATATATATTAACTAAAAGTATTTAAAGTAGTACAAACATTTTCTTGAAAAGATTTGAAGGAGGTATATAATGGAAAATACAAAATTATATCAAGATATTGCCAAAAGAACAGATGGTGATATTTATGTAGGAGTTGTTGGTCCTGTTAGAACTGGTAAATCTACTTTTATTAAAAGATTTATGGATTTACTTGTTATTCCTAACATAGATAATGAATACAAAAAGGAAAGAGCAAAAGATGAGCTTCCACAAAGTGCTGGTGGAAAAACTATCATGACAACAGAACCCAAATTCGTTCCTAATGAAGCTATTGAAATCACTTTAGACAACAACTTAAAATTTAAAACCAGACTTGTAGACTGTGTTGGTTATCTAGTTGATAATGCTATTCGGCTACTTAGAAGATGATATGCCAAGAATGGTTAAAACTCCTTGGTCTACTGAAGAAATACCTTTTGAAACAGCTGCAGAAATTGGTACAAAAAAAGTTATTGAAGAACATTCTACAATTGGTATTTTAGTCACATCAGATGGTTCTATTACAGATATCACAAGAGAAGATTATATAAAAGCAGAAGAAAGAGTTGTATCAGAATTAAAAGCTTTAGGTAAACCATTTATTATTTTACTAAATTCATCAGAGCCAAATTCTACGTATACTAGAGAATTATCACAAAACTTAAGTAAAAAGTATAAAACCACTGTTATTCCTATTAATTGTGAATATTTAAGCATTGAAGATATTAATAATATATTCTCTAACGTATTATATGAATTTCCAGTAAATCAAATAAAAATAAAATTTCCAAAATGGATTGATGGTTTAGAATTTTCTCACCCGTTAAAGACTGAATTGTTTAAAGAAATTAAGGATTCTTTTGACGATATATATGTTTTAAAAGATGTATCTACCTGCATTAGTAAAATAAAACAAACAGACATTATTTCTAATACAACAATTTCTGATATGCAACTAGGTTCTGGAAATGTTACTATCGAAATCATTCTAAAAGATGAACTATTCTATAACGTTCTAACAGAAATCACCGGAGTTACAGTTGCAAATGAAGGAGATTTATTTAGAATAATTTCGGAATTATCCAATACAAAGAAAAAATACGATAAAATTGCTTATGCCTTAGATGAAGTTGAACGTAAAGGTTATGGAATTGTTACTCCTTCTATTGATGATTTAGTACTAGAAGAACCTGAAATGGTAAAACAAGGTTCTAGATTTGGTGTTAAACTAAAGGCTACAGCTCCATCTCTTCACATTATAAAAACCAATGTTAGAACAGAAGTTTCGCCAATTGTTGGATCTGAAAAACAATCAGAAGAACTTGTTAATTACTTACTTTCTGGTTTCGAGAATGATCCTAAAAAGATTTGGGACTCTAACATTTTTGGTAGAAGCTTACACGAACTTGTTAACGAAGGATTACAAGCAAAACTTGCTAAGATGCCTGAAGATGCTCAAATAAAATTACAAGAAACTTTAGAGAGAATTGTAAATGAAGGAAGTGGTGGACTTATTTGTATTATTCTTTAACATTTATAACTGTTTTTTAGGACGGGGTCAAAAAACAGTTTATAGCATAAATTAAAAAAAATACACCTCATTTTATTTGAGATGTATTTTTTGATGTTTTTTGACCCCGTCCTAAAAAACAGCTTAGTATGAACTACTACTTAAATCTGGATATGAAAATTCTTTTCCTCCTGGTGTAAACTGTCCGCTAGGTTTATGATCAGAATAAAATTCATTTGAGCCTTTTAAGAAATATTTATATTTTGAAGTTGGGCTTGCAATTCCACCTCCTACAACAACTGGATCATCCCAGGTAGAATCAACTGCATACCAATTTCCTTCGATTTCAACATAATTCCAAGCATGTCTTTCCGTTTCACCTCTTGAATTAGTACCTGTACCTATTCCCAATACACAAGGTATTCCTATTTCATCTAAAATATACTTAAAAGCCCTTGCATATCCCTCGCAAACAGAAACATGGTTTACTAATGCACCATAAACATCATAAATATTACTTTTTGATAATGTTGAATCATATTCTATATTTTCTACTAAATAATCATGTACCATTTTTATATCATCATATGTATTTCCTGTACTTTTAGATACTAAACTATTTTTTACCTGTTCTACTTGTTTTATTGCATTTTCTACTTGCGTTTTACTTGAAAAGTCGTCTGTAAAATAATTACTTTCGTTTCCATTGTTTATATAAACATTATATGAAACTCCACTAGAAGATGTAATAGTTTCTATATTCAAATACATTTTATTTGGACTTAGGTAAAATACTTCTGGATTATCATATGTATATGCTTCTATTGCTGATTGATAATATTTTCCCAATTCTTCCTGTCCATCTGTTGCATTTAAAATATCTGTAAAATTATTTCCAAGTCCAATTTGATATGTTCCTGTTTTCATATTTTCCTTATTACTTTCTAAAGCTTTATATATAATTTTAGAGGGTTCTTCTAATTGATTATAAAAATATTTATCAACAGTTACTTGACTGTAATCGACTTCAACACCAGTATTAGTACCATCATTTTGACTTTTTAATCCTTCAAAAGGATTATTTTCAATAACTTGAGGAGTTCTAATTGTCTCAGTATCAACTGTATTCTCACTACTTACATAAGTTCCCACGAAATCCTTTGGCTCTGATTCAGTTTCTATATCTAAAAAATCTTGAAATATAATAACTCCTAATAATATTATTGCACAAATTATTAATATTACTACCAATGTCATTATAAAACTAGCTAATCTACTTTTCATATTTATCTCCTAAATTATATACTACTTATTTATTATAACATTTTTTTGTTTTTAAAACTAGTATATTTTTTACTTTTTCTAGTTATAATATTAAAAATATTAATATGCACAATTGTTATAGACTTTTTACAAATAAAGGTAAAATTAGGAGCAATTATTATGGATTTTAAAGACATTTGTAATAAATTATTTTCTTATACCCCTTCTTTAGAATACAATTTCAGTATTTCTGAAAATTCCAATAACGAAACTCAAGAAACTGTGGAAAAAAAATCTGAACTTGTTAAAATATTTCCTAGTATAAGTGTTAACAAAGAGTATATGCAAACTAAATATAATACTCTCATTAACAGCGATATTGTACTTCGTGAATTTACTTTAAACGCAAGAGGAAAACAATACCACGCATTTATTGTATATATTGATGGGATGATAGATTCCAAAATTATGGATGATTTTATTTTAAAACCCTTAATGCTAAGAAATAAGAACAATTTATTTGATGGTACTCAAAATAAAGTTATTTCTGAAGCTGTTACTAATAATATTACTGTCAAAAAAGTTAAAAAATTTGATTTATCTAACTATCTTATAAGTTGTTTAATGCCTCAAAACTCTGTAAAAAAAATTTATACTTTTGATGAAGTTACAAATGGAATTAACTCAGGGAATTGTGCTTTATTCGTTGATACTTTGTCTATTGCATTTGACATTGAACTTAAAGGATTTAAGCAAAGAAGTGTTGAAAAACCTAGTAATGAAATTGTTATTAAAGGTCCTCATGAAGCTTTTGTTGAAAACATACGTACAAACACCTCTTTAATTAGAAGAATTGTTAATAATGAAAACCTTATAATAGAAAATATAGAAGTTGGAAAAATTACTAAAACTAAATGTGCTGTTTGCTATATGAAAAATATTACAAACGAAGATTTAGTAAATGAAGTTAAATATAGACTAAATAATTTAGAAGTTGATTCTTTACTTTCTGCTGGTGAGCTTGAACAATTAATTGTAGATTCTAATATTTTAGGAATCCCTGAAGTTTTATCTACTGAAAGACCTGATAAGGCGACAAAATACTTACTTCGTGGTAGAGTTGTTGTTATTGTTAACGGTACTCCTTATGGAATTATTATGCCTGCTGTTTTAGTTGATTTTTTAACTTCATCTGAAGACAGTAATTTAAAAGTAAACTTTGGCAACTTTTTAAGAGTATTAAGAGTTCTTGCTTCTTTTATCACTTTATTACTTCCTGGTCTTTATGTTGCTGTAACTAGCTTTCACCAAGAAATACTTCCAACTAGTTTGCTATATTCTATTTTAGCCTCTAGAGCTAGTGTTCCTTTTCCTATTATCGTAGAAATCTTAATTATGGAAATTTCTTTTGAATTAATACGTGAAGCAGGTTTAAGAGTTCCTTCGCCTATAGGACCAACCATTGGAATTGTGGGAGCTTTGGTTTTAGGACAAGCTGCAGTTAGTGCTGGAATCGTTAGTCCTATTTTAATTATTATAGTTGCAATAACTGGTATTGCTTCTTTTGCCATTCCTGATTTTTCTTTTGGATTTCACTTAAGATATTTTAGATTTTTATTTATATTACTTGGTTTTACGGCAGGATTTTTAGGAATTGGCATAGGACTATTTATCTATATTTCAATTCTTTGTAGTCTACAATCATTTGGAGTATCTTTTACATCTTCATTTGCACCTGCTTCTCAAAGTAAAGGAAATGGTTATTTATTACCACCTATTTGGAAACGTGAACACAGAGCTCCATATATGGCAACAAAAAGAGAAAAAGATCAAGAAAAGATTTCTATGAAATGGAAATATAACCCAAAACTACATCAAAAAAATGAAAAGAGGTGACTTTATGATAAATTATAAAATAGGAACAATAGAAGCTATTATGCTAATCTTAACTATTGTAGTAGCACATAGTGTACTTTCTATGCCTACAAATATTTTAAGTTCATATAAATCTGCTAGTATCTTAAATGTAATATACGTAGGAATTATTGCAATAATAATTGCATATTTCATTTATAAATTACTAAAAAATTTTCCTTCTATGGATATTATAGATATTTCAGAAGTTATTGGTGGTAAAGTTTTTAAGAATTTAGTAGGAATTATCTTCATTATTTATTTTATATTAAGTGCAAGTTTAATGTTTCGTAACTTTTGCGAAAGTATACAAATACTTTATTTTCCCATGACTAATATTATATTTATAATGGCTCTTATTGTAATCTCACTAAGTATAACAAATAAACTTAATTTTAATGCCACAATTAAAACTAATGTAATTATAGTTCCAATTGCTTTAGTCTCTGTTTTATTTTTATTTTTTACTAATATAAATAGATTTGTACCTGAAAGAATATTTCCGATTTTAGGTGAAGGTGTTTTTAATACTTTTGTTTTAGGACTTACAAATCTTTCGGCTTTTGGAGGTATTGCATATATTTATTTTTTACCACCTCTTTTAAAAGATATATCTAAATTTAAGAAAGTAACTTTAATCTCAGCTATAGCTACTGCTATTTATTTAGTTTTTACAATTGCAACTTTATTATTTATATTTACATTTTTTACTAACGTAAGTGAAATATCTCCCCTTTACACTGCTACTAGATATATTGAATTTGGTTCGTTTTTTCAAAGGCTAGAGTCTATATTTTTACTTATTTGGATTTTGGTATTTGCTTGCTATTTAAGTATTGTCTTAAAGTTTTCTATGAATATCTTTCAAAAAATTACTGGTATTACTAACAATAAACCTTTAGTAGATATATTTGGACTACTTATTCTAGGAATTTCACTAATTCCTAAAAACCTTGCAATTTCACAAAGTTTTGAAAAAAATATATATCCTTATTTAATGATTGCCATTATCTTAATTTTAGGTATAGGAATTCTTATTTTTGCTAATTTTGCAAAAATAAAACAAATTCATAATGTAAACACAAATAATAGTTTATATGGCAGAAAGGAGCACATAAATTGAGTAAATGGATTAAAAATCTTTTTATTTTCCTTGTTATATTAGTCTTTATCTCTGCTTTTTCTAGTTCATATTCTTCTCTAAACATAGATAACTTAACATATGTTTTGGCAATTGGAATTGATAAGTCAGATGATAATAAATTAGAAGTTAGTTTTCATTTTTCTAATCCTATTCCTGCTGAATCCAGTGCTAACGAAAAAGCTAGTCCTATAATTAATACAGTTACCGCTTCTTCTCTTAGTAATGCAATTAATTTAGTTAACGGCTATCAAGGAAGGCAATTAAATTTATCTCACTGCAAAGTTATTATTTTTTCAGAAGAAATTGCACTAAATGGCATTTCTGATGAGATTTATACTTTAATAAATGATACTCAAGTAAGACCTTCTGCAAATATTATTATAAGTAAATGTAATGCTAAATATTATATGGACCAAATTAATCCAGAAATTGAAAATTTACTTTCCAAGTACTATGAAGCTTTTACAGAATCTAGTAAATATGTAGGACACATGCCTAATGCTACTATTGGTGATTTTTTTAATAGCCTTATTTGTAAAACTTGTGAGCCTTATGCTATCTTACGGTGGAATTAATAAAGATAATTCAAAAACTAATAGCTTCGATACTTCTGATTTCGGAGATAACAGTAATAATAATTCTCAAAAAGATTACAATATAAAAGCAAATGATTCTTCTGTAGAAGGTGAAAATAAAGTCGAAAATATTGGTGTTGCTGTTTTTAAAGAAGATAAATTAGTTGGTGAATTAAATGCATTAGAAACAATGGCTTTATTAAGTATAAGAAACAAGATTGATAGATTTTTGGTTTCTGTTCCTGATCCTCTAAATAATGAAGAATATTTGGATATTTATATCACTCCTAATGGTTCTACTAGTGTTGATGTAGATACTTCTACTTCTTCTGCTTATGTTAAAATAAAATGTGATTTTACAGCTCAAATCTACTCAATGTCTAAAAACTCAAAATATTTGTCAAATGAAGTTTTAGATATTATTTCTAATTCTTGTAATAGGTACCTAGAATCTATGTTTTTAGATTACTTATATAAAACATCTAAAGATTTCAAATCAGATATAAATGGTTTTGGAAACTTTGCTGCTAAGAATTTCATTACTACTAATGAATATAATAATTATAATTGGCTAGAATCCTATAAAGATGCTTTTTTTGACGTTCAAGTAACAACTTCAGTTAAATCTGGCATGTTAATTTCTGAAACATAATTTTTATTGGAAGGTGTTTTTATGCAAGCATTTATTTATGACTTTTTGTTTATTATTGTTAGTATATTTATATTATTTAAGACTATTGGATATGGCATATATGAAATAAAACAAATGAAAAATAAATCAGGTGGATTTTGTGTTATTACTTTTTCTTTTATAACAGTTGTATTTTTTATAATAATGATAATTTTAAATTAAAAGTAGGAGAGCAATTAAGCTCTCCTTGTCTCCTTTCTTTAGAACCTGGCTCCGACTCTTATAAGAGTCTCCTGCTCTTCGAGCTTCTCTAGTTCTCTTTGAAGCTCAGAAATTCGTTTCTTGGCTGCTTGCACTTCTTCATCTGAGTGCCATTTTGTGCCTTGATAGAAAACTGAGCTTCTCTCCTCTTCAGAGATGTTCTCCTCGAACGTGACATCCTGGAGATCCAGGATTTGTTCGTTGATGCGATTTATCCTCGCCTCAATCTGACTTAGAGTCATTGCCAATCCTTTCTCTTGAAATCACTAGTTCTATTAAATATCAAACAAAGTTTGATATGAAAAAAGGGAATATATAAGGATTTACCTTATATATTTATATTATAGTATCTTTTTTATAATTAGTCAAATTATGTAAATCTTTTATAAAAAGACTAATTATCTTCTTTTACTAATTCAAAATCTATTTCTCGCAATTCTTTGCTTGCTCGTGCTACTCTTATTCTTATTTTATCTCCAATTTTATATGTTTTCTTTGTAAGTTCTCCAATTAATATTTTTCTTTCTTCATTATAAATAAAATATTCATCACCTAAATCTTCAAATCTGATTAATCCTTCTATTGTATTTTCTAATTCTGCAAAAACACCAAATGATGTAATTGAAGAAATTATTGCATCATATTCTTCTCCTATTTTAGATTCCATATATTCTGCCATCTTCAACTTTATTGCTTCTCTTTCAACTTCTGTTGCTATTTTTTCTCTTTCTGAAGATTTAATACTTCTATCTTCTGCTTGTTTCTTTAAAATATTATATTCATTTTCGTCTATTACATAGTTATTTTCTAAATACTTAGAAATTACTCTATGTATAAAAAGGTCAGGATATCTTCTAATTGGTGATGTAAAATGACAATAATATTTACTTGCTATTCCAAAATGACCTCTGTTCTTGGCTTCATATCTTGCAAGTTTTAATGTTCTCAATACTAATGTAGATATTACTCTTTCTTCTTCTTTTCCCTTTATTTCATCTAATACTTTTGCAAATTCTTTTGGATAAATATTATCTTTTGATAGCCTTATTTTCAATCCATAATTATATAGAAATTTGTTTAATTCTTTTACCTTTTCTAAATCTGGTTCTTCATGTACACGATAAATAAAAGGTGCATCTAACCAATAGAACTTTTCTGCTACTGTTTCATTTGCCGTTAGCATGAATTGTTCAATTATTTCATTTGCAAAGGTAGTCTCATATTTTCCAACACCTATTACTTTTCCATCTATGTCTAATTCTATTTTAGTTTCTGGAATATCTAGATTTAAGTAACCATTTTTTAGTCTTCTATTTTTTAATATTTTTGCAAGTTCTTCCATTAATTTAAAGTCTTTTATATATGGTTTATATCTTTCTAGAACTTCTTCATCTTTACCATCTAATATTTTTTGAACATTTGTATAACTCATTCTTTCTGTTACACAGATAATTCCTTTACAAATATCAGAAGATACAACATTTCCGTTATTATCAATTTCCATTATACAAGAAAGTGTAAATCTATCTTCTCCTGCATTTAAGCTACATATTCCGTTTGATAATTCTCTTGGAAGCATTGGAATAACTCTTCCTAACATATATATACTTGTTCCTCTTATCAAAGCTTCACTATCTAATAAACTATTTTCTTTTACATAGTAACTTACATCCGCTATATGTACTTCTAATTTGTAATTACCGTTTTCAAGCTTTTCTACTCTTACTGCATCATCTAAGTCTTTTGCATCTTCTCCATCTATTGTAAAGATTACTTTATCTCTAAAGTCTCTTCTATTTGGAATATCTTTTTTATCTATTTTATTACCACATCTTTTAGCTTCTTCTACTACCGCTTCTGGAAACTTTGCTGGAAGCTTGTGTTCTTTTATTATTGATAACATGTCAACTCCAGCTTCATTTACATTTCCTAAAACTTCTATTATTTTTCCTTCTGTTTTCTTTCCTTTATCAGGATATTTTGTAATTTTAACTAATACCTTATGGTTATTTCTTGCTTTTCCAAAATTCTTCTTTGAAATAAATATATCTGTTCCGAAATTCTTATCATCTGGTATTACAAATCCAAAGTTTTTATTATATTGGAATGTTCCCACTACTGTATCTTTTTCATGTTTTAATATTCTTACTATTTTTCCTTCTGCTCTTTTTATTTTATTTTCTTCTTCTGTTATTTCTATTAATACATGATCTCCATTTAAAGCATTTAATGAGTTTTCTTTTGATATATAAATTTCATCTTCTCTATCTTCTAACTTAACAAAACCAAATCCTTTTTGGTTTTTTCTATAGAATCCATCATAATAAGTTTTTTGGCTTATCTTATAACGGTTCTTTCTATTCTTTTCAATTTTTAATTCTAGCTCTAATTTTCCAATTATCTCTAGAAAATCATGATATTCATTTTTGGGTACCCTCATAAGCATTGCAATCTCTTTTGCCTTCATCGGGACATAATCATCATCACTCATAAAATCTAAAATCTTCTGTTCTCGGTCGTCCATTTAAACTTTCATTCCCTCTTTCTTTTTATTAATTATAATTTATACTAATAAAAGGGCTCGTTTATTTGAAAACCGCCCCTTTAATTTTTATGCCATATATATAATTCCTAAAGCTATTGTTAGCACTGCAAATATAATTGATAAAATAACTGTCCATTTTTTTTGTTTTCCTTCTTTTGTTCTTCCTTTGTTCTTTTCAAAGAAATTATTGCTAGATGAACCTGTTATTGTAGATGATAATCCTGCATCTTCTTTTGATTGGATTAGTGTTAAAATTATTAGTGCTAATGCTACTATTAAATATATTACTATTAATATCCATTTTGCTATATCCATTTTATTCGTTCCTCCTAACGGTCTTCTCAAATACTACTTAGGTATTGTAACATATTTTTTATAAAAATGCAAATATTTTACATATATTTTTAGTATTTCTATATTTATTTTAATATTTTCCATACTCCTACCTCTTTTGGAAGGTCCTCGAACTCAATTTTTTCCTTTTTAGTAGGGTGTTCTATTATTAGTTTATATGCCCATAATGCTATCTGTTTGTTCTTACCTCTACTACCATACCTTTGGTCTCCATATATGCTATGACCAAAATTGCTAAGTTGAACTCTTATTTGATGGTGTCTTCCTGTATACAAATTTATTTTTATAAGACTTAAGTCATTTTCTTTATCATATTTTATTACTTCATAATCTAATTTTGCATATTTGCTATCCTTCTTATCTTTATTTACTACATAACTCGTATTTGTTTTTTTATCTTTATATAAGTAGTTTTCTAGAGTTCCTTTTTCTTGTTCCAATTTTCCATCTACTACTGCTAAATATTCTTTCTTAAATACCTTTTCTCTTACTTGATTACTTAGTCTTGACGCTGCTTTTGATGTTTTTGCAAATACCATAACTCCGCCTACAGGTCTATCTAATCTATGTACTAATCCTAAATATACATTTCCTGGCTTATCGTATTTTTCTTTTATATACTCCTTTATTAAGGTCATCATGCTAGTATCTCCAGTTTTGTCTTCTTGTGACGGTACATTTGGTATTTTTTCTACTACGATTATATGATTATCTTCATAAATTACTTTTAGTTTCATGTTCATTCCTTTTTCCATATACTTTCTATTTATTATTTTTCCCATCTAGCATATATTCCACAAGGTAATACTAGTTTTGAATTTTCCATAGGAATTCCTATTTCTCCACACTCTTGTTTTCCTTTATACATTTTTCCAACTGTAAGACTTAATATGTTTTGTAATACTGTGCTTGATATTCCTGTTGTGTATGAATTTATTAAGAAAAATAATGGATCTTTTGATAATACTTTAGTACACAATTCTACTAAATCGTATATATTGTTTTCAAATTGCCATACTTCACCTTTTGTTCCTCTTCCATATGATGGTGGATCCATTATTATTGCATCATATTTGTTTCCACGTCTTATTTCTCTATTTACAAATTTTATAACATCATCTACTATATATCTAACTGGCTGTTTTTCTAATCCTGATGATATTACATTTTCTTTTGCCCATGTTGTCATACCTTTAGAACTATCTACATGGCAAACAGAAGCTCCTGCTGACAAACAAGCAACTGTAGCTCCTCCTGTATATGCAAACAAATTTAATACTTTTATTTCTCTTTTTGTTTTTTGTTTTTCTTCTTTTATTTTATTAATCATCCAATCCCAGTTTACCGCTTGTTCTGGAAATAATCCAGTATGTTTGAAGCCCATTGGTTTTATATTAAATGTTAAATTCCTATAATGTATTTGCCATGCTTTTGGCATTTTTTTATTAAACTCCCATGAACCTCCACCGGTTTTACTCCTATGGTATGTAGCATTTATTTCATTCCATTTTTTAGGGAAACTTTTATCTTTCCATATTATCTGTGGATCTGGTCTTGATAAGATAACCTCTCCCCACTTTTCTAATTTTTGCCCATCTGCCATATCTAATATCTTATATTCTTTCCATCCATTTGCAAGTTTCATTATTTTACTATTCCTCCTATAATTAGAACAGTAATATTTTACCATATTTTTAGATATTTTGCAAAATTTTCATAAAGCTTGCTATCATTGTTATATTTAAAACAGAAAATGTAATAAATGCTAAAAATACTGTTGTTATAAATCTATGTTTTCTTATTTTTCTTAGTAACCTTCCTCTTAAGCTTGGCTTTCTTAACACCAACTTGTCCAATCTTGTGTTATACATTACTTCATACCACTTTTCTTTAACGTTTTCCATAATATCCCCCTTATAAACATTATTTATATATGTATATTCGCAAGATTTTAATTTATTCGTATTTTCCAAATTTTTTCTTTTCTATAATTCCAATTTTATGAATTAGAATATATTTAAAATTTACAATATATTATTTACTATTAATTATCAACAAATAAAGCGTTGAATAAGATTTTCAACGCTTTTATTTAATATTTATTTTTCATTTTTTACGAATTCTCTTTGCATTTTTACGAATTCTCTTTGCATTTTTTACGAATTCTCTTTGCATTTTTACGAATTCTCTTTGCATTTTTACGAATTCTCTTTGCATTTTTACGAAT
>CALXAY010000029.1 GCA_944386415.1 uncultured Clostridia bacterium
ATTTCTGGGGGTAAGGGGGAACTATGCCCTTTTTCTATTATTTTGGTTTTATTTTTATAAATTTTTCTTTCAAACTAATTTCTCCTTTTTCTTTTTCTATATTTATATCACATTTTTTATATTTTCTCAAATGGAAAAAGAAAGTAATTAAAATCACTTTCTTTTAAACTTTAAAACTATTTCATTTCTTTTACCACAAACTCATGAAACGATGGAACACTTGCTACTAAATAAAATAAATCAAAATATACTATCTCTGCTTCTTCTTTTGATCCAGGAGAATAATAATCTATAATTTCACCTAAATCCCCTTTTCCATTTTCAATATAATCTATTATATATGGATTTACTTCATCTAATCTTTCAAGCATCTTTTTGGTTTTTTTATAATCTCCTTTTTTATAATACATTATTGCCATTGGAAGTAACATAAACGAAGACCCTTCGTTATATTTTTTAAATAATTTTTCACATTTGTCAAATTCTTCTAAAAAGCAATATAAGCCTATTAATTTATATCTTATACCTAAATTATCACTTTCACATAATTCTAGTAACTCTTCACATTCTTTTATAGCTTCTTTATATCTTCCTAAAAAAAGTAGAGTTTCTAATTTAAAATTCCTTGCTCTCATATAAGGTCTTGTTTCTATTATCCCCCAAAATACTCCAATAGACTCTTCATCAAAAAGTCCCTTTTTTTCTAAGTTTTTCCTTGCATTTTCTATTGTTAATTCTAACTTTTTTAGTCTATTTACTGGATTTTCTTCCATATTAGCTAGAAATGTTTGTGCATCAATATTATCTGGATAAATCTCTAAAGCTTTTTTAGCTAACTTTTTTGCTTCTTTTTCATTTTCTGCCTCATAAGCTTCTTCTAGTAAATCATCTGATTGAAATTTAGGAGTATCTTCAAAATCAATCTCTTCATTATCAAGTTTTTCAATAAACTTTTGTATTTCCGCATTTATTTCTTCTTCTGATTCCAAATTTAATTCATCTAAATGCTTTTCTAATTCTTTTAATATTTTTTCTGTTTCTTTCATTTTTTCACCTCTTAAAAATTTATAATAACATTATAATATAAATTTAAATTTATGTAAATTATTTTTTCATATTTTTATACCATTTTTCATATTTTTATACCATTTAGCAAACTCACTCATCGAATCTATTGATTTATATTTTCTTCTATTATCTCTTTCATCTTCTGTCATTTGTGCTAAAGTTTTATCATATCCATATGGTATGTATATATACCATAAGTCTGACCATTTTTTGTCTGTATCTCTACCAAGAATTTCTTTTGCTAAACTTCCTTTATGCTCTCCCATAAATTGATGTAACTCTTTTCCATCATAATATGATAAACATTCTGTAAATTTGCAATCTCTATTTTCTTTTCCTTCCATCAATTTTAATATCCCTTTTATTCCAATAGTTTCTAAAGAATAATTTACAAAAGCTCTCGGAAATCCATTTAATTCATCTATCCAAAATCCACAATCTAATGATATACACGGTTTGTTTACCAACTTATAGCTCTCCATAACTTTACATTTTGAAATATATTTTATATCATCACTTCTTGGTTCTTCTATTTCGTATTCATACACTTTTAAATTAACATCTTTTAAATATTTCTTAGCTGATGCTATTTTTCCTTTATTATGTGTTACAAATATTATTTCTTTCACTAAAGTTCACCTCTACAAAATTTTTCTTAACTCTAATAAATTTTCTATTTCAAAATTTGGCTTAATTTTACTTGTATTCTTTTTATTTTCTACATTAAACCAACAAGAATCTATTCCGTTTTGAATGCCTCCTAAAACGTCTTTTTCTAACTCATCTCCAATTATTAACATATCATCTTTTTTATAATTATTTATCTTTTTAAAAAATTTATTAAAAAACTCTTCATGTGGTTTCATATATCCCGCTTCTTCTGCTGTAAATACGCACTTAATATATTTTGTTGCATTTATACTATTTAATTTATTTCCCACAGGTTTTTCAGGTCCATTTGTTACAATATATATTTCATATTGTTTTTTATTTAAATATTCTAATATTTCTTTAGCATTTTTTATTGGAATAATATTATTTTTTAGATAATTAATATAGTCTTTATTTATTTTTACAGCCTCTTTAAATGAGCAATTAAAATACATTATAAATCTTTGTGCTCTTACCCATGTTGTTTTTTCTTCTAAATTTTTAAATTTATATAGATCTTTTATTTTTCCTTCTGCTCTATCTTTCCAATACTTATCATCTAATTTAATAAAATTTTCTAATTTTTCTTCTGTTATATCTTCTTTTCTGTCATCTAATATTTTCTTCATTGCATATCTTCTATTTTCGTTATCATCAATTAAAGTATTATCTAAATCAAATAACAGTTTTTTATATGTTTTTGCCATAAAAAATTCCTCCTATATGATATATAATAACATATATTGAGGAAATATTGTTGTCACAATTATTTTTTTATTATATTTTTATCTTTATACACTTCATTTAAGACATGATATTCTTTTATATCATCTAATTTAAAAAGTCTTATTTCATTTCTTAGTTCACAAAAAGCTGCAATATACCATTTATCAATATATAAAAATAACTCTGCAGGATGAATTATCCTTTCAGTTATCCTTGAATTTACTGATTTATATTTTATTTTCACTTTATTTTTATTAGCTATTGCTTCTTTCATTACAATATACATTTTTTCTTTTACTTCATTATCACTTCTTAAAAAATCGCTATTTTCATTAAGTTTATAACCACCGTATTTTCCAGTATATGATTTTAGATATATCCCTGCTTGCTCTAATTCTAGTTTATATTGTCTTATCATTCTTTTTGATACTTCTAAGGCTTGTGATAGACTTGTTATACTATGTATTTTTCCATCTTTTAATATTTGTAACATGTTTAACATATTTGAAATTTTACTCAATTTTCATACTCCTAAAATAACTTATCTTTATATAATTCCACTTGTCTTACCATATGTCCAATATTTCCTTCTCCTGCATATTTTTCTACATCAAAGAAATTATCTTTTTTATCTATCCAATATAATTTATTTACTTCTTCTACTAATTTCTTTTCCTTATTTAATTTTCCAACATACAATTCTAATTCCATATCTTGAACTTTATATTCAAAATTCATAAGATTGGTTAATTTAATATCATCTTTAGTTATTCCTGTTTCTTCTTGTAACTCTCTATATGCTGCATGTAATTCATTTTCTCCTTGTTCTACTTTTCCTCCAACAAGATTTAATTTTCCTTTATATGGTTCTTTTTCTCTTTTACACATAAGTATTTTATCTTCTTCTTTATTATAAACAAGTACTATATTTAACTTTTTCATCTCTTACTCCTAAAATTAAAATTTTAATTTAACTTTTACTTTTTTCTTTTAAATATAAAGTATATTCACTATTGTCAAACTCATCTCCATGTCCTTTACCTATTACTTTTGTAAATCCTAATTTAGAATATATATGTTTAGCAATTTTGTTATTTTCTTCCACTCCTATTGTAAATTCTTTATAACCTATATTTTCTAAATATTCAATGTAATAACTAATCAATCTTTTTCCTAATCCTTGATTTCTATAGCATTTATCTATTCTAAAAGCTTCTAAATATGCTCTTACACCTTTTTTTGCTTCATTTCTAAGTTTATTACTTTTATAATTAGCAGTAATTTCTCCAATAATATTTTTACCACTTTTTATTACAAATATATCAATTTCATTTTTTTCTAATTTTTCTATTTTTATTTTTTTATATTTTTTCCATAATTCTTCATTTCCTGGGAACAAATTTTTTAATTTTTCAAACTCTTCTATTTCTATACTTCTAAATTCCACTTTTAACCTCTATTTAATTTCATTTTTCATAATCCATCTTATATCTTCTATTGATTTATCAATATTAAATCTTCCATTTCCAACAGGATAATATACTGAATAGAATTTATATTCTTTATCACCTATTTTTTCTTTAAATAATTTTTTTCTACATTGTGAAACAGATATTTTTTGATTTAGTACAATAGAACTTACTTGATTTCCGAATAAAATTACTACTTTTGGTTTTATAATTTCTATTTCTTTTTTTAGTAATTCTAAATATCTTTCATATACTCTATTTGACAATGGTCTTGCATCTATTTGAGTACATTTACCTAAATTAGTAATAAAGTATTTATTAATTTCTACATCTTTATATACTTCTTTTGCAAATTCTTTTGTCCACTCATTTGGCTTTATGTTCTTTATTTTTTTATAGATTTCTTTATCCATTAATTCCAAACTATAAAACAAATCCCAAATATTTTTAGTTCCTATCCATGGAGATTTTATACCTTTCCACTTTTTTGATGATGCTATATTTCTTCCTGTTGGATTCATAAATACAAAACATATATTGGGATTTTTTATACACCCACCATTATTAATAGAATCTAATTCTTTTGCTCCATATTCATTTTGTAATTTATCATATTCTTTTTTTAAATCTTCTAATGTCATTTTTTACAACTCCATATTTTTATTATCTAATGATTATTTTTGATAATTTCTATATATCTTTCTAAAATCTTTCTATCTCGTAAAACAATGAATTTAGTACTATATACAGTTTCATATTTTGATTCTTTTAATTTATCAAAACAATTAGTTACAAGTTCTAATGCTTTTTTAGGTGTTTCCCATAATAATTTTCCACCTTCGTCTTTTTCCTTTTTAGTTAATTCCAATTGATTAGTATCTTTTATTACTTTTCCTACATATACATAAGAGATTTGCTTAAAATTGTTTTGTGATTTATATTCTTCTGTTGTTCCTAAACTATTAACTATTTCCACTTCACACCCAGTTTCTTCTAATACTTCTCTCTTAAAAGCATCTTCTGGTTTTTCTTCTTTCTCTATTCCTCCTCCAGGTAACTTATATTCATTTTTATTACTTTTATTAAAAACTGCTATTTTTCCATCTTCTCGTATAACTATACCTCTTGCTCCTAATCTTACCTTTGGTTTATTCATTTCTTTCTCTTTTTCTCCAATACAAGAATCAGTTATTTTACATATTAAATTCATCTCATACCTCTAATCCGTTTATTTTTTAATTTAATTTTAATACAGTACAGACTTCTATGTGTGTGGCACAAGCACTGTTGCAATGTTGTTAAACCTCGTATACGCTCAGTAGATATAATTTTAAAAATATATCTTATGGTAAATCATTTTCTTCTGTTAAAAATATTGGTTCTTTTATTAAATAATTCATATATTTATTCCTCTCTTGATTTGTTTTTTATAACATCAAATATTTCTTTTAACACTCTCATCGTATCTTCATAACTAATTTCTTCTGCATAACTAAATTTACTTTGATAGTTTTTCCAATGTTCTTTAAGTGCTTCACTATTTTTTATAACTTCCTTTATTTCATCTATATTATTTAATTTATCAATAGAGCCTCTATACTCAAATTTCTTTATAATAGCTTGTTTTAATAATTTCTTATCAAAGTTTTTCTGTTGTGTTGTCCATAAAATATAAACGTCATAAAAATCTCTTGCTCTTGTAGTATCAACATTTCTTGATATAATTGTTTCAAATTTATCTGCAATTACAGTTTCCATATTATATGCAAGTATCTCTATAGAACGCTCTTCAAACAACAAATCGAATTTGTATTTTATTTCTTTTGGAGTAATAACATCTCCTGTTGTTATATCTAGTTTCATAGGTACAACTAACTTATCAAACTTGGCATCTAATGATACTCTGTATCCACCATATTCATCTTCTTGTCTTATTTCTTTTATTCCTCTAAATTCAAAAGTTACACCATCATCTAAATCAATATTAAAAATTTCATTTAATATACTTTCTAAGTTGTCTTTTTTAAGTCAAAACCTTTTATTGTTGCATCCATATCTAGTGTATTTCTCATATCTATTCCAACTATA
This sequence comes from uncultured Clostridia bacterium, assembly GCA_944386415.1. Classification (GTDB taxonomy): domain Bacteria; phylum Bacillota; class Clostridia; order TANB77; family CAG-508; genus CAG-269. Next base: position 6,003 of record CALXAY010000029.1, read on the forward strand.
GCTGTTATTAGCATTCCACCTTTTAATATAAATTTATATTTATATTCTGATACAGCAATTCTTTCCAATAACCTCTCTAGCATATAATTTTGTAAGATAATTTTTTCATTTACCTCAACTTTTTTTGACATATTTTTTATCCACGCTTTTAGTTGTGCTCTATTTTTAGCTATCATAGCAAAACCTCCAGATATTTTCTTAGTTCATCTTCAATGCTAAATATTTTTGCATATTTATGCAATTTAATAGAATTTCTATCTTTTCTATCAACATATCTTTTCATTGCGTCTGTAAATAAAGCTATTTCAATTTTCTTTTTATTTCTTATAATATCGCATATTGTTCTTTCCAAATCATAGACTTTTACCTTATTTCCGTATGGTGTTTTCATTTCTATTATTCCAATTTCATATAATTCTTCTTTTAAATAAAAAAATTGATAGTTTTTATTTTTTAACAATTTTGTATTATAGTAACTTGGTATTGTTAATTGGTATCTTATAGGTGTTCTATCGCATAAATCATGAAAGTACAAAGCTGTTTCGTGAGAAAATATCCCTTTTTTACAAATTGTTTGTATAATAAAGTATTTATCTTCAAATGTATCTGCATCTATATATGTTCCTCTTGCTACTCTTTCTATTAAGCCTCTTTCTATCATTCTTGTTAAAACCTTATTGCTAATCCCTAAATCTTTTACTTGGTATGTTTCAATTATTCCATTATTCTTTTTTAATAATTTTTCTACCTTTTGTATATCATTCATCACCATTTCCCCTTTGCCGTTTTTGTTCGTAAATATTGTATCATTTACGAATGAAAACGGCAAGTATTTGGTATAAATTTTTCAAAAAAATAAAGCACTTATCAAAGTACTTTATTTAGAGTGTTTCCTCTTTCTTATAATTTTATTTTTAACCTCTTATATATACAGTAAACAAATGAGGTTTTGAAATACTATATATATTATTAGTATTATCAATTTGTCTACTAATAAACTTTATAGTTTTATATTTATCAATAAGATATTGTATAACCTCGCATATGGAGCGTGAATATGTATCATTTTAAAAGTTTGATTTTTGTTGATATTTAAGCATTTTTTATATATTCATTATATAACTACGATATACCTCGTATATATATGGTAGATATGACTGCTTTCTTTCCTTACTTTCTCTATGTTTTCGTGTATTTTTTTAATTTCTTTTCTTTATGTTTCCTTGTACCACTTCTAATATTAAAGTAATTTTTTCTAAAAATTTTGACTATTTCTTGACTTTTTTAATGTTTTTTAGTTTTTATAAAAATTCTGTAACCCTATCAATTTCAGCAGTTCCTAGTTTTACTTTAAACATAGAAGCGTACAACATTCAATGTGTTTACTAAATGGGAACATATCAACAGGTCTTATCATTTTAATTTCATATTTTTCTTCAAGTTTAGCTAAATCTCTTACTAATGTTGCTGGATTACAACTAATATATATCATTTTCTTAGGTTTTACCTTTAATATATTTTCTATACTTTTATTATCTAGTCCTTTACGTGGTGGATCTACCATAATAACATCTGGTATAACATTCTTATTATTTATTAAGTCATCTAATACTACTTCTACATCTCCTGCAATAAATTCTGTATTATCTACTTTATTTAATTTAGCATTTTCTTTTGCATCTTTTATTGCTTCTTCTACAATTTCTATTCCATATACTTTTTTTGCATATTTGGCCATAAATAATGATATTGTACCTATTCCACAATATAAGTCAAAAACAACATCATCTTTAGAAATCTCTGCTACTTCTACTCCAATATTATATAGTTTCTCTGCTTGAGAAGGATTTACTTGGTAAAAAGATAGTGGTGATATTTTAAATATGTAATCTCCTAAAACATCTTCTGTATATCCATTTCCATACAAATTTATATTTTCTTTTCCCATAATAACATTAGTATTTTTAGTATTTATATTTTTAACTATGGACTTAACATTTGGAAATTTTTCTAAAACTTGTTTTACTAATTCATCTTCTTTTGGAATTTCTTTTCCATTTATTACGATTATTAGCATTACTTCATTTGATTTTAAACCGACTTTAGTTACAATATGTCTAACTAAGCCTTTTTTACTATTTTCATCATAAACAGAAATCTTATTTTCTTTAATAAACTCTAAAACAAATTTTGCTAATTTTTGACTTTCTTTATTTTGAATCAAACATTCTTCAATTGGAATTATTTCATGTGTCCTATTTGCAAAAACTCCAATTATAGGATTTTTTTCTTTATCTACTCCTACTGGATATTGTGCTTTATTTCTATAAAACAAAGGATTTTCCATTCCAATAGTTTCTTCTACTTCTACTTTATTTTTTAGAGTTTTATTTACTAAACTTTGAACTGCATTTTGTTTCATTTTAAGTGTTTCTTCATATTTTACATGCCTTAAATCACAACCTCCACAACGTTTATAAGTTTTGCAATCGGTTACAATTCTATATATTGAAGGCTTTATTATTTCTAATGCTTTTCCAAATGCATGTGATTTTAAGACTTTAACTATTAATATTTTTATTTTTTCACCTTTTATAGCGTTTGGAATAAATATTGTAAATCCTTCTATTTTTGCAATTCCTTCTCCTTCAAATCCATTATCAATTATTTCTACTACATATTCTTTATTTTTTTCTACTGGCATTTTTTTCTCCTACTTTTTTATATATTCTATCATTTCATCTAAATTTTTAGTTTCTACAAAGCTAGCACCTTCATTAAAAATTTTGATTAACTCTTTACTTTCTTCTTTTTCTTTATTATTTTTTTCTAATACTTTTCCTACTATCTTTACAATAAGCCTCTTATATCCTTTAAGCTTTTTAAAATTAATACCACCTCTTAAATAAAATAGCTTTTCTTCTTCCAAATTATTTGATTTTATTAAAGACTCTATATAATTATCATCTTTTGGAAATGCTCCAACAGCTCCATAGCATTTTACTTTATATCTATTTCTTACTTTATTTATAGCTTTAATCATGCCTGCACATATCCAAGACAAATACACTATTTTCTCTTGTTTATTTAATTTCTTTTTTGCCTCTTTTATTGTATAGCATGGTATATTTATTTTTTTAGATAACATTTCAGCATATTCTTTTGTAAAACCTGTTTCACTATTATATACAATCGCTTTAATCAAAACAATTCTCCTCCTTTTACATTTAATATAATACCATAAATATGCAATTGAGACAATAAGGCCCGTCCCCTATTGTCTCACATTGTCTATTATCTCTTTTGTTAATTTCGTCTTATCCCTTTTTTCTGCTATAAATATTATTATTCCAACTATTAAAAATGTTATTATATATAATAATATTCCAAATTTCCAGTTTCCTTCTACTATACTAGAACCTGCAACAGTTGAAGATATCATTGATGGTATTCTTGCAAATGTTGATATCAATATAAATCTTAGTGGCTTTATTGGAAGTAATCCTCCAATATATACTAATAAATCTTTTGGTGTTCCTGGAATTAAGAATAATATTAACATTATATATTCTACTTTTTTAGGATTTTTAAATATTTTACTATTCTCTAATTTTTTTATTTTTTCTTCACTACATACTCCATATACAAAACTTCTTCCTAGTTTTCTTACTGTAAAAAATATTAATGCAGTTATTAAAAATACTGATATTATTAAAAATACAAAGCCACCTATTGGCCCATAGCACATTCCTGCTAAAATCTCTATTGGCTCTCCTGGAAGTATTGGAAGTAATATTTGTACTCCTTGCAACCCTAATAAAATAAGTATACCAGTTGCTCCTGATGCTTGTATTTGTTCTTTAAATTTTTCTCTTCCTTGTTCATCAAATAATTGTTTTGCCATTGGAAATAAATATATAGTTAAAGCTATTAACAATAAAATTGCAACTATTAATACTATTATTTTTAGAACTTTATATTTCTTTTTTTCTTCACTCAAAATTTATGTCTCCTTTGCTATTTATTTTCTATAGTCAAACTAGAAATATTATAGCATATAATATTAATATTGCAATAATAGTATTTATTATTTCTCAATTATTGTTCTTTTTACAATATATTTTACAAGAAATCTTATAAGATATGTATAACATTAACATTGTAGTAATTATCAGTATAATTAATCCATAATTTGATAAGAAATTACTTATTTTCTCTATATTTATACCTAATTTTAAATTTGAAAATAAAAATGCTCCTCCGACAATAATTGCAATTATTAAAAATATAAGTATAAACATTTGTATTCTTCCTTTTTCTGCTCCCCATCTATATATACTAGGAATTTGAATTGATTCTACCAGAGCAATTCCAAACATTCCTGATAATGTTGTCATAATCAAACTGTTATATTCAATAGTTACTTGAAATTCGGGATTTACAGCTCTTATTAAATAATTAACTACTATAGTAAGTATTATTCCAATTATCCCACCTAATATCATCGAACTTATTACTAGAATATATTTTTCTTTAACTATTTCTTTTCTATTAGTTGGAAATGATAATATAAAGCTATCTGCCTTTGCTATTTCATCATAATTGAATGTTGATAAAACAATCATTCCCATTGCTGTTGATACTGCAATAGGTAAAAACTTAACCATTTCTTTATTGAATGCACTAAATATTGCAAGAAAGGCAATGATAATAAAAAGAGATTGTTTATAACTTGCTAAATTTAATAAATCCTTTTTTAATAAACCTTTTATCACATTCATCTTATTTATCCCCCTTTAAATAAAATAACATTACATCTTCTATATTTGGTTTATCTATTATGATATTTTTATATTTATCTCTAAATTTTTCTTTATTTTCTATCAATACCTCATACTGATATTTTCCTTTTTTATATGAAATATATTCACTTCTATTAAATTTTTCAAATTCTTCTTTTGAAGTTTTAACAATTCCATAGTTTTCTAATATTTCTCCTGTCTCTTTATAAAAAACTAAACTTCCATTATCTATTAAAATAATATAATCTGCAATATGTTCTAAATCACTTGTTATATGTGTAGAAATAAGTATAGACCTTGTTTCATCTTCTTCTATATAACTTCTAAATATATCTAATATTTCATTTCTAACAACAGGATCTAAACCACTTGTTGGTTCATCTAAAATTAATAATTTAGGACTATGTGCCATTGCAGTTGCAATTTTTAGTTTCATTTTCATTCCACTTGAAAAATCTTTCATCATTTTATTATCTGGTAAATTAAACGTTTTTAGATATTCCTTAAATTTTTCTTCAGACCAATTTTTATAAATATCTTTCATCACACTGTTTATATTTTTTGCTGTTAAATAATCTGATAAAAAACTATCATCTAATACCGTACCTATTTGCTCCTTTATTTCTTTTTCAGAATTCTTTATATCTTTTCCAAATATATTTATTTCTCCATCTGAATTTATAATATTTAATATTGACTTTATTGTTGTGGTTTTTCCGTGCACCATTTTCTCCAATTAAACCTACTATGCTACCTTCTGGAACATTAAAATTTATATTTTTTAATTTAAAGTCCTTGTATATTTTAGATAAATTCTTAATTTCTATTGCTTTTTCCATTTACTTATCCTCCTCAAATATAATTTCAAATATTTCTTTTACATCTTTACTACTTATATCCGCCACAGTAGCTATATCTTTTATTTTTTCTACATAATCTTGGATTTCTTTTAGTTTTTCTTCTCTTAATAATTCTAAGTTTTTAGGTGCGACAAAACTTCCTTTTCCTTGTACTGTTTTTATAAAACCTTCTTGTTCTAACTCATCATAAGCTTTTTTTACTGTTAAAAAACTTATTTTTAATTCATTTGCTAATCCTCTAACAGACGGAAGCATCTCTTCTTCTTTTAACTCATTTAAAAATATTGCTTGTTTTATTGTTTGTTTTATTTGTTCATATAATGGCACACTACTACTATTACTTATAATGATATTCATACTCTCCTCCTTAACTGTTATGTGTATAATATAACAGTATATAACATTTGTCAATAGATTTTATAAAAATTTGAAAAGAAATTAATTTAATGCTATAATTTCTAAGTAATTTAGTTTATATATTCTTAAAACTAATTAGTTCTAAGAAGTATTCTCTAACTTATGCACTATTTTATTTGAAACATCTAATAACTAAAGTTAGGGGTATTTATGTTAAGACAATTAGCTCCATGGATATTTATGATGGTTGTAAGCACTATTTTTGATAAAGTCTTTCATCTTGGTTCACTGTTTTTTAATTTTTGGTATTTAAGTATTTGCGTTTCGCTATACAGTATTATTTCTAATAGCTACCTTTCATTAAAAAACAGTTCCAAAAATGAAATTAATTTAAATGGAGATGATTATGATTCAGCTTATATCATGCATCAGTTATGTATCTTTTTTGCAATAATGTTTGTTACTTTCATAATTTCTATTGTCATAGGTATCGATTTTTTTACTATACACACATTTGTATTTTTAGGAGAAATCATGGATTATAATCCTATGGAAAACAACTATTAAAAATAAACTAATGAGCTAAAAATAGACCATTTTTTAGAATGGTCTATTTTTTTTAGAATTATAAGATGTAGCAAAATATGTCCTATATTTATCTTTTAGATTATAATATGCTATTTTAGCAGATTCTTTATTTCTATATATTCCATATACAGCTGAGCCTGAACCTGTCATTAATGAAGCTATTGCTCCATTTTTAATAAGTATTTGTTTTATTTCTTGTATTAATTCTTTTTTATCAATTACTTCTTCAAACACATTATATAAATTACTTGATAATTTTTCTATATCATTATTTTCTAGTGCCTCTACTATTTCTTTTGTTGTATCTTTTATAATTATTTGCTTTTCATCTATTTTTTTATACATTTCTTTTGTACTACATGAAAAATCTGGTTTTACTATTACAATGTAATATTTAAAATTTGTATTTATCTTTGTAATTACATCTCCAATTCCTTCTGCTACTACTCCCTTATTGTAAAAACAAGGAATAACATCAGCTCCTAATTCTTTTCCTAAAGACTTCATCTCTTCTTTTGACATGTTCAAATCAAATAATTTGTCCATTAATATAATAAAAGCTGCACAGTCTGTACTTCCTCCTGCCATTCCTGCTTGCATAGGAATATTTTTATTTAGTTTTACTTGAACTCCTGTAATGTTTTTATATTTTTCTTTCATCTTTATATATGTTTTATATATAATATTTTCTTTATTGTTTATTTCTCCTATATTTGTAATCATATTAAATTCATATCCATTTATTTTCTTTAGAAATATTTCATCATATAAATTAATTTTTTGAAATACTGATTTTATGTTATGATAACCATCTTCTCTTTTTTCTAAAACTAATAAATTTAGATTTATCTTTGCTCTTGCTTTTATATATCCTTCTTTCATAACTTTCTCCCAATTTTACTTTTTAAGAAACAAAAAAGAATCATCTATCAAGTTGATTCTTTTTTGGTGTAATTAACGTAGTTATCTACAACTTTTTGGCTTCCTTGACGATTGATGCAAATATCAATCAATTTATTATCTTAACTTTAACATAGAAATTATAATTTTTCAAGTATATTTCTTGAACTTATTAACTAATTTGTATAAAATATAGTTTATGTAAATTTTTCTGACAAATTTGCACTTTTATGTGAAATATAATATAATAAAAAGTGGATAATGTGCATTTACTCCGTTTTTCATTCTTATGTCATCAGCAAGTAAAAATAATTTTTTAGGAGGAAACATCATGAAAAGATTTGCAACTTTAGGAATTGTTTCAATTTTTTTATTTGTAATCATGTTAACTGGTTGCGGAGAAAAATATTCGTATGAAGAAACTGAATTTGAGGCAATTGTAGTTCAATGTGAAAAAGCAACATTTCATCCTGATGCATCTTATTTGTCAATAGCTAATATGTATCTTGCTCAGAAAAATTATGGGCTATGGAATATGTATACCAGCTTGGCTAATTCTAATGGAACATACGACTATATTGTGACTGCTAACATTGATGAAAACTATTACACTGTAATTCGGGAAAATCAATACCAAATTGGACAATATATAACCATAACAGAGGTGAATACTTACGATATGGATTCCCAACTAGTAAAAACAGAATACAAATAAGTAAAGATATGGGTTTTAAGTTGTTACTTAAAACCCATATCAATTTTTAAAAAATCCAAAAAGTAAATATTATTTTTTATTAACTATAACTCATACATATTGCAAGTCTTATTTTATTTGTTAAGTTCATATCATTTATCATATTTATTAAATATTTCACTTTTTCATTTTCCATATTCAAATATTCTTTTAACTCTGAAAATTTAATCTTTTTATACAAATTAGAAATATAAATATCATTTGAATAATTAAAAACTAAAAAAGTAATATTTTTAATAATCACTCTATGTGGCTCTATATATGTAAGATTAGTTCTTTCTAGTTTTCTAATACTACCATTTATAAAAGTAGGGGTAACTTTTGTAAACTCATATATAAAGTGAATTACCCATCGTCTAAAGCCAATGGGATTGTGATTGCCTATATTTCAATTCTCTGTTTTAGATATTTCTCAAATTATAGTTCTTTTTTACGCCATCCTTTCGTTTTGGATGATTTTGATATTGTTTTTAGGCAACAAAAAAATCAACCAGATTTTTTTTACTAATTGATTTTGTCTCAATTCTGTTCTAATTAGTTTGAACAGATACATCATTGGTGCGGATGAAGGGACTTGAACCCCCACGCCATTGGCACTGGTTCCTAAGACCAGCGCGTCTACCAGTTCCGCCACATCCGCATAAAAAATATATTTAACTAACAATAATTATATTAGCACAAAAAACCTTGCTTTGTCAAGTGATTTTTAAAAATTAAAGTACAAAATAAGTCCACCTATTATAGATATCAAAAAACCTAGTATTTTTAAACCACTAGAACCTTCATTTTGATCACCAAAGCCAAAAAATTTCTTTGTAATTATTCTTGCATCATATATTAAAATTACTCCTGCAAGCACCATAAGAACTGCTATTAAAGTAATAATTGCTTTTAACATTTTATCTACATCCTTTTTTATTTCTTCTATATAAATATACTATTTTCCTTATAAAAAGTCAATAAAATATTACTGAAAAATGGAAGCAAGTTTTTAGATTAAGTGGTTTTTCGTAGGGAATTGAAAGGGTAGAAAAACCACTGATAAGCTCCAAGCTTAAATCTAAAAACTTGCTTTAGTTCCCTATATCTATAAATTACTAGCTGTTTTTTGACCCCGTCCTAAAAAACAGCTATATCTCAATTCTTTTTGTGAATTTATCTTTTATTAAATCTTTTAATAATTTGTTTTCTGGTTTTTCTAGTTTTGAATCATCTAGTAATATCTTCATTGCTACACTTTGAACCATTTTTAACATATCAACATCTTGAAATAAATTTGCGATTTTAAACTCTGGAAGTCCATGTTGCATTGTTCCAAAGAAATCTCCTGAGCCTCTTAATTCTAAATCCTTTTCAGATATTACAAATCCGTCATTTGTTTCACACATAACTTTCATTCTCTTTCGTACTGTTTCACTCTTACCTTCAAATTTTAAAATACAATATGATTGATAATCTCCTCTTCCTACTCTTCCTCTTAATTGGTGAAGTTGTGCTAATCCAAATCTTTCTGCATTTTCTATTACCATTATATTACTATTTGGCACGTCAACACCAACTTCTATTACTGTTGTAGATATTAATATATCAATCTCATGTTTCTTAAATCTCTCCATTATATCGTCTTTTTCTTTAGGCTTCATTTTGCCATGTATATATTCAACTCTATACCCAGGGAATACTTCTTTACTATAAGTATCATAAATCTTTTCTACAGATTTTAAATCCATCTCTTCATTTTCTTCAACTAATGGACATACAATATATGCTTGCCTTCCCTCATCTATTTGTTTTTTTATAAAAGCATTTACTCTATTAGTCATATTTTTATTTACTGCAAATGTTTCTATTTTCTTTCTATTTGGTGGTAATTCATCAATAATTGATATATCCAAATCACCATATAATATTAATGCTAAAGTTCTAGGAATCGGTGTTGCTGTCATAACTAATACATCTGGATTTTCTCCCTTTTCTGCAATTTTCGTTCTTTGTTTTACACCAAATCTATGCTGCTCATCTGTTACAACTAATCCTAGGTTTTTAAATATTACATTATCTTCTATTAAAGCGTGTGTTCCGATTAAAATATCTATCTCACCATTTTTTAATCTTTCTAATATATCTTCCTTTTTCTTTTTAGTTATTCCTGATATTAATAATTCACATCTAATTCCTAAATTTTCTAAAATTCCTTTAAAGTTTTCTAAATGCTGAGTTGCTAAAATTGCAGTAGGTGCCATAATTGCTGCTTGATATCCTGATTTTACAGCTTTATATGCAGTGCACATAGCAACAACAGTTTTTCCAGAACCCACATCTCCTTGCAGTAATCTATTCATATTTTTACTAGATTCCATATCTCTATCTATTTCTTCTAATACTCGAAGCTGTGCTTTTGTTAATTTAAAAGGAAGGGTATTTATTACATCTGACATTTTGGCATCTTTTGAAAACTCTATTCCTTTTATATCATTATTATAACTATTTTTTAATTCTAAAAGTGCTAGTTGTACTGATAACAGTTCTTCAAATACTAATCTATTTCTTGCAATATTAAAATCTTTAAACTCATCTGGAAAATGAATATGTTTAGTTGCATTATTTATATCCTCTAAGTTATATTCTTTTAATAAATAGTCAGGTAAAGTCTCTTTTAAATTACCATATACCTCTTTTATTCCTGATTCCATAATCTTTCTTAATTGATTTTGAGAAAGATTAAAGGTAAGTGGATATATTGGTATAATTCTTCCTGTATTTTGCGACTTTTCTTCTGTATCAAATACAGGTGAATTAAATGTAACTTTTCCTCCTTTTCTACTTACTTTTCCAAAGAATTTATATTTATTCCCTACAACAAATTTATCTTTTAGATATGGCTGATTAAACCATGTAATTAAGCAAGAGTCTGTTTCATCTCTAACTAGTAATCTTTGCATTGTTTTTCCTTTTAATCTGATATTGTTTAATTTGCTACAAACAACCGCTTCTACTAAAACTTCTTCTCCTTCCACGCAATCACATAAATATTTTGGTTTACTTCTATCTTCATATGTTCTTGGATAATATGTAATTAAATCTTTTAGAGTAAATATTCCGAAGTTTATTTAAAAGTAGAACTCTATTTGGCCCTACTCCTTTTATATATTTTACATCTTTATTTAAATCCATCATTTAAAGCTCCTTTTTAAGGATATTTTTTCTGTTTTTAATATTCTATTTTTATAATATTTTTTCCAACTTAAAATCTAATCCATCTGCACTAACTAATTTAAAATTAATTCCAAAATATTCTCCTTCCACTGCTTCTTTTATAGAACTACTGTGCAAATGTCCATAATAACATTTTTTTATATTATATTTCATAAGTATTCTTAGCATATCATTTAATTCATTATTAATTATAGTAGCTTTAGTAATTGGTGGATAATGTGTAAATGCAATAAATTCTTTATTTTCTCCATATTTATTTATTCCATCTTTAATAGATATTTCCAATCTTATAGATTCTCTTTTAAATAATCGTATATCTTCTTCATCATCAGACATACTCCATCCTCTTGCTCCAACAATTACTTTTTCTTCAAACTCATAAGAATTATTATAAAGAAAATCTATATTATTAAAATTATTTTCTTCTAAAAACTCTCTCATCTTAGTTAATGTATTCCACCAATAATCATGATTACCTTTAAGTAACAATTTCTTTCCTGGTAATTCGTTTAAATATTTAAAATCTTCATCTGTATCTTTTAAATAAGTAGCCCAAGAAAAATCTCCTGGTAGTACTACCAAATCTTCTTTTCTTACTTTTTCTAGCCAATCTTTCTTTATTTTTTCTTCATGTCCATTCCAATTTTCGCCAAAAACACTCATTGGCTTATTTTCTTTAAAAGATAAGTGTAAATCGCCTATTGTATAAATCATCTACTACTCTCCTAATAATTCATTTCTTTGTTCTTTTATCTCTTCACTTAATTTTTTACCACAAAAATTACAACGGTCTAACTCTTTGCTACACTCGTCACATATATCTTCTCTCATTCCTGAATCTTCAAACTCTGCCCCACAAATAGCACATGTATGTTTAACTAAATCCCTTGTTGCCATGTGTAAAACAGAATCACAATACTCATCTCCAAATAGTTCTTTAGCTTTCGCTTCTTTATTATTTCTCATACTAAAACTAAACACCATAACTCCTAAAGTAATTACTAAAATTACTCCAATAATAAGGATTAACCATTTTTTATAAAAACCTTTTTTATAATTTGTATCTGCTTCTTGCTTTTTTTCTTTTATTTCTTTTTCTTTGTTATCTTCCTCTTTCATTTTCTTATCCTTTCTCTAGTTTATTTTTAAATTTGGTACAGCATTTAATTCTAATCCATCTCTTTTTCCGTTCATAAAATTATAATATCCACTTGCTGCTATCATCGCCGCATTATCTGTACATAATTTTAAATCTGGCATATATACTTTTATACCTTCTTGTTCTAATTCAGAAAATGCTTTTCTTATATATGAATTTGCAGATACCCCACCTGCTAAGCTAATCTTTTTCAAGCCTGTTCTTTCTACTGCTCTTTTTACATGTTCTATTAAAGTGTCTGTTACATTTTTTTCAAAACTTGCACATAAATCTTTCTTATCAATATCTGGATTTTTATGATGCATGTTTATTACTGCTGTTTTTATTCCACTAAAACTAAAATCTAAAGTTTCTTCAGAAAAATGAGTTTTTGGAAGTTCAATACTTGGCTTACCTTCTTTTGCTAGTTTATCTACTTTTGGTCCTCCTGGATACCCAAGACCTACTACTCTTGCAACTTTGTCAAATGCTTCTCCTATTGCATCATCTCTTGTTTTTCCTAACACTTCAAATTCAGTATAATCTTTTACATGTATTATCATTGTATTTCCACCTGACATCATTACACATATAAAAGGTGGCTCTAATTCTTTATATGTTAAATAATTTGCTGCAATATGTCCTTCTATATGATTCACTCCCACTAAAGGAATATTATTTGCAAAAGAAATCGCTTTTGCATAAGATAATCCAACAAGCAAAGCTCCTACTAATCCTGGTCCATATGTTGGTGTTATTGCACTTATTTGTGATAAACTTACATTTGCATCATTCATAGCTTTTTTATAAACTCTAGATATTGCTTCTATATGGTTTCTTGATGCTATTTCTGGAACTACTCCTCCATACTTTTCATGTATAGGTATTTGTGTATCTATTACATTTGATAATATCTCTCTACCATTTTTTACGATTGCAATTGATGTTTCATCACAACTTGATTCAATTCCGCATTGTTAAAATGTCTTCCATCAAATTCTTCCTTTCATATACTAATACAGGCTCTAAATACCAAAAGCATCTAAAACCTGTTTTAAAAATTATAATATTAAACTACAAATATTCATTATTCCACTTGCAAGCCAAGATATTGCAGGTGATATTATTCTTCCGGCTAATCCTGATATCCATAAAACTATAAATACAAGATAAAATATTTGCTCATTATTTATAAAAAATTGTTTAGCTTTATAAGGTAGAAATGGCATAATTACTTTTGAACCATCTAATGGTGGTAATGGTATTAAGTTAAATATACCTAAACCTACGTTGGTTACAATTGTAGATTGTATCATTAACATAATTATAATTCCTACTGTAGATGATAAAAATGCTTCTCCGGCAAATTTATATACTAGCCAATATATAATTCCAAACACAAATGCAAGAATTATATTTATTATTGGTCCAGCTGCTGATACTATTGCTTCTCCCTTTTCCATTGAGATTTTTCTTGTGTAATTACTTGGATTTACATGTACTGGCTTTCCCCAACCAATACCAAGAAAAACAAGCATCAAAGTTCCTATTGGATCTAAATGTGCAAATGGATTTAAACTTAATCTTCCTTCCAATTTTGCAGTATTATCTCCTAATTTATATGCAACAAATCCATGTGCAAATTCGTGAAATGTAATTGCTATCAATACTCCTGGTAATCCAAGTAATATTTTAAATAATTCAGTTGGACTAGCTATCAAATTAGTTAATGAAATTGCTACTAATATAGCAATTATTATATAAAGTACTCTTTTATCATATGAAAAATTAAACATATTCTCTCCTTTATACCATTTTATATTTCCTAACAAAATTTAACTTTCTTTATTGTTTTTTAATACTTTTTTATTATATCATATTTTCAAAAAAATTCAATGATTTAAACTTAATTTATGAAAAGCTGTTTTTACATCAAATTAATGTATAATAAACATATTTTAATTATAAATAAAAAAAGCTAAGAATCAATTTCTTTAGCTTCTCTTTTACACTTACTTATTTTAGTATAGTAATGGATTTGTTATATTTCTTATAAAACTTATTACAAATATTATTATACTTATTACTATTATCTTTTTCTTATTTTTATTTACTATTTCTTTTAAAGTTTGCTTATTTCTTATCATGTCAATTATATACCAACAACTACATACTGTATATATTATAATAAGTGGAATTGTCATTATATTATATTGTAATGATTTTAAAATATCTCCTTTTATTAAACACATAACAGAAGTAGTTAATCCACAACCTGAACATGGTATTTTAAATAAATTATATATTAAACAAATTCTAATATTTTTTATATAAAGAATATATATAATACTTAATATAAAAATATTAAGTATTATATATTTCATTATATTCTTTAAATTTCTTTTTCTATCCATACCACTACATAATCATGCTTACTTTTGATAAATTTAATTGTTTTACTTTTTTGCTAATTGTAAACCAGTCAATAATTGTTAAAATACCACATAATCCACAAGTTAACAATTTAAGTACTCCCATTCCTATATCACCAATCATAAATCTATCAATTCCTAATGCTCCTAAAAATATAGATACAAGTAACACTACTGTTGGATCTTTTAAATCTGTTGCTTGTAAAGTTAATAATGCATCATCACTTGCAGCTTCCATTTTTTGTCTAATAATTGGTATTGCTGATGGTTCAAAATATTTTGCATTTGTTGTTAAGTATAAATCAATTTTTGATTTTTCCATTATAAATCCCCCTTATTTTAATTTTAATTTGTATATTCTTACTACAAATCTATATTTTTACTATAACAAATTTCTACAAAAAAATCAATACTTCGACAAAAATTAGTAAAATTTAATTCATTTTAATGATAAAAAATTTTTTAATTTTTTCTAATTCTTTGTCAACAAATAACTTTAATTTAAAGGTTTCATTGAGCAATTTTATAAAATGCTTGAAATCCTATTTTTCTAATAAATTTCTTCAATATTTTTGCCTTGAAATATTGCTAATTTACAGCTACGGGAATAAATTCATTAAGATTAATTAGACTTTATTAAAATAATAATTTTGCAATATTTCGCATTTATTATACCACATTTTTTTATTTTTTCAATTACTTAATCATCTTTTTTTTAATATCATTTATTAAAAAAATCATCTATTTT
>CALXAY010000030.1 GCA_944386415.1 uncultured Clostridia bacterium
ACCCCAATTGAATATCGCATTCAATTAGGGTTTTCATAGATAACTTTTTTAGTGTCTACTTTTTGTTGACAACTTCAATAGCTACCTTTTTTAATACATTTGATTTTCTTGTAATGGTTGTTGTTCTAATGTTTGTCCTTCTGTTTGTCCATTTCCTTGTTGACTTTGTCCGTTTTCTCCTCCTTGAGAATTTTCTTGATTTCGTCCTACATCATTTTCCTGTGATTGCTCTTCATTTATTTCTTGATTATTGTTATTATTATTCTGTACACTTGTTAAATTAGAGTTAGTTGTATTATTATCACTTGTATTATTTGATGTATTATTATTGTTTATTCTATCATTTACTCCCCCACCTTCACTTACTCTTCTTATACCAATATTATCTAAATATTGTTCTGCATCCATTGTTTGATCATTTACTGTTATATAATAATGATTTTCTCCTCCGCTTATTGTCATGTAAATATCATCAGCTACTGGACCATAAAACAATTCTTGTCCTGAAGAATTTAATAATGTATATTTTTCATCTTTACAAGCAACTAAAACTTCATAATCTGGTATTACAAGTAAACTTAATGCGTCTCTATTAGTCTTTTTTATATATCCAAAACTATCATATTCAAAATCTACTACTTGATTTCCTTTTACATCATATAATCCCCATAAGTCATTATTTCTTACTGGAATCAAATTTTCTGCTAATATATATTTGTTTTTTATATTATTTTCTTTAAAAGGTGAAATATCCATTCCTATTTCATCATTCTTTATCTCAATTTTTATATTTCCTCTTAAATCTATTACTCCATATTTTCCGTCATTTGAAGCTACATATAAACCTGTATCTCCATCCATTAAATCAATTGCATCATACATTATTTGCACTTTTGTTTCACCTTTATCTCCTAGTATCCCTACTTTTTCATCTGATTCAACCTTAAAATCTCCTGTTGCTGGAAGATATGTTATATTATCATATTTTGCTTCCATTATTGTATTACCATTTACATCTACAACACCATATAACCTTTGGTTTCCATCCTTTGCTACTACAATTAAATCTTGTAAAACTGTTTTTTGATTTGCAAATACATCACTAATCTCTGTATATCCAAAATCTAATACCCTAGGAGAATAAATTTGAACTAAATATGGCAATGTATATATATATACTCTATTTTCTTCTTGACTATATTGAAAACTTACATTAAATGCTTTTTCAATCGCTTCTGAACTTGCATATAATACACCATTAATAGATTTAACTGGCATATCAGAATATACAATTTCATAGTTATTATCATCAGTAGTTAAATCCAATTTATATATTTCGTTTGAAGCTAAAGAAAAATTTGCAACCTCATTTTCATTTTGAACATAACATTTGCTTTGATTTTCAGATTTCTGTGTATATTCTCCATTGTAACTTTCATATCCTAAATATGATGCAATTTCTTTTATTGGAGCATATATAGTCCCATCATTTTCAAATACTAAAAGCTGCTTTAAGTTTTCATTACTTTGTCCATCTAAAATAAGTCTCATAGTTGTACTTTTTATGTAAAACAAATATGATGCTATTCCTACTATTATAAGTAGAACTAATATTATTGCACCTAGTATAATTCCTGTTGTCTTTTTCTTTTTCTTTTCTTCCTTATTTTGAAAACTTTCTTCAATTAAATTCATTTGTATCCCTCCCATTTAGTCAGTATAACCATACTTTTTATAAAATTCATCTCTAAATTTTGCTAAATTATCATTCTCTATTTCTATTCTAACCTTTTCCATCAAATTAGTCAAGAATCTAAGGTTATGAATTGATAATAATCTTACTCCTAATATTTCTTTTGTTTTTACTAGATGCCTTATATATGCTCTTGTATAATTTTTACAAGTATAACAATCACATTCTGAATCTAATGGTCCCCAGTCTCTTTCATATGTTGCATTTCTTACTACCACTTTTCCATATGATGTTAGAGCTGTACCATTTCTTGCAATTCTAGTAGGTAAAACACAATCACACATATCAATTCCTGCTATTGCTGCTTCTATTAAATAATCTGGTGTTCCTACTCCCATTAAATATCTTGGTTTATCTTCTGGCATAAGAGGAGTTGTAAACCTTAAAATATCTAGAAATTCTTCTTTAGGCTCACCTACACTTATTCCTCCTATTGCATATCCCGGTAAGTCTAATTCTACTAAGTCTTTTGTGCTTTGTATTCTTAAATCTTTAAAGAAACCTCCTTGAATTATTCCAAATAAAGCTTGATTTTCTGTCTTATGAGCCTCTTTACAACGCTTAGCCCATCTTGTTGTTCTTTCCATTGAATTTTTAGTATATTCATATGTTGATGGATATGGACAACATTCATCAAATGCCATAATTATATCTGCACCCAAATCTTCTTCTGTCTCCATTACAGATTCTGGTGTAAAAAAATGTTTACTTCCATCTAAATGTGATTTAAATTCTACTCCCTCTTCTGAAATAGTCCTTAAATCGCCTAAACTGAATACTTGAAATCCTCCACTATCTGTAAGAATTGGCTTATCCCAATTCATAAATTTATGAAGTCCTCCTGCTTCTTTTACAATTTTACTACCTGGTCTTAAATACAAATGATATGTATTTGATAAAATTATTTGAGCTTTAACTTCATCTTTTAACTCCTCTGGTGTCATTGACTTAACAGTAGCTAAAGTACCTACTGGCATAAATATTGGGGTTTGAATATCTCCATGAGGAGTATGAATTACTCCTCTTCTTGCTCCTGTACTTTTATCTATATGTAATAATTCATATGTTACTGCTGGCTTCATTTTTCCTCCTTGCTATGTTTAGCTGTTTTTCAGGACGGAGGAAAAAAACAGCACTTCTTTATTTTTTATATTTAATTATTCTTTCTTTCTAATTTTACAACTACTTTATGCTGTTTTTTTCCTCCGTCCTGAAAAACAGCATTTCTTAAAATATAAACATTGCATCTCCAAAGCTAAAAAATCTATATTTTTCTTTTACTGCTTCTTTATATGCTCTCATTATATAATCTTTTCCTGCTAGTGCTGATACAAGCATAAGAAGTGTAGACTGTGGTAAATGAAAATTTGTTATTAATCCATCTAAACATTTAAATTTATATCCTGGATAAATAAATATTCCTGTATCTTCCTCTGTTTCTTTTACAAAGCCATTTTCATCTGCTATTGTCTCTAGGACTCTACAAGAAGTTGTCCCAATTGCAATTACTCTTCTTCCTTCTTTTTTTGCATTATTTATTTTCTCTTCATCTTCTTTTTTAATATAAAAATGTTCAGTATGCATCTTATGTTCTTCTACATTTTCTTCTTTTACTGGTCTAAATGTTCCTATTCCTACATGTAAAGTTACATTTGCAATTTCTACTCCCATGTTTTTTATTTTTTGTAATAACTCTTCTGTAAAATGTAATCCTGCTGTTGGAGCTGCAGCTGACCCATCATATTTTGCATAAACTGTTTGATATCTATTATTATCTTTTAAAGATTCATGTATGTATGGTGGAAGTGGCATAAGTCCAATTTTATCTAGTATTTCATTAAATATTCCTTCATAAGAAAATTTTACTTTTCTAGTCCCTCCTTCCATTGTATCTAAAACTTCTGCTCTTAATAATCCATCTCCAAAGATTACTTTTGCTCCTACATGTAATTTATTCCCCGGTCTAACAATACATTCCCATATGTCACCTTCTATATTATTTAATAATAAAAATTCCACATTTGCTCCTGTTACTTTTTTACCATACAAACGAGCAGGTATTACTTTTGTATTATTTCTAACTAACACATCTCCTGGTTTTAAGTATTCTACTATATCTTTGAATTTTTTATGTTCGATAGTTTCATTACTTCTATCTAAAACCATAAGTTTTGATTCATCTCTTTTTTCTATTGGTGTTTGTGCTATTAATTCTTTTGGTAAATCATAATCAAAATCTGTTACTTTCAAGCCAATTACCTTCTTTCTTATATTTTGCTAGATAAATGATTTATTATTTGCTTAATTTCTTCTATAATATTTTCTGGCTCTTTAAAAGCTTCTACATCATATGATGCTACAAAATTACTAATTTTAGCCGGCTTCAATGTATATATCTCTGGTGGTAATCCTGTATATCCATTACTAGTTCTAATTTCTTTATTCATATAATCTTCATACCATTGCTTTTGTCCAATTATTGCTTCATTTTCATAACCATATTTTTCATATGCATGTAATTCTGGTCTTTCATATCCATATTCATCAGCATTTCTTTCTAAAGTATGTAAAAATTCGTGCAAAAAAACTTCTTCTGGAAACCTATTTATTCGACTATCATATTTATAAATATAACTTTTAGAATCATTTGGAAGCCTTATATTTGAAAATCCTATACCGTAATAATCCATTGATCCCAATCCTATCCAGTCTTTCACTTCAATATCATCCTCATGATTTTCATCTCCGAAGTCTTACTACAACAAATATATGATCATAGTTATTTTGAGATATTGTATCTTTTATTTGTGTCTCTACATCTTCTGGTGCAACATAATATCCAAATTCCTTATCATAGGATAACTTTGATAGTGGTGTATCTAGTTCGTAAATATCGCAATTAGCCGTCATTTTCCCTTTTGACAAAGTATAGCATGAATTTTCAAATCTTGAAATAGTATCTTCTATGTCACCTACATCGCTATTTGTTACTTCAAGATTAATTTGTTTATTATCTATATTTACATTTGTAGTTTTAAATATAAAACAAGCAAAATTCCAATCACTATTATTTTCAGCAGCTCCCTCTTCTATTGTAAAATCAGAAAACCAAGCCTTTCCTTTGGCCTCTCCTAGATTTCCTCCTAATCTAAATCCAATATTTACAACATCTCTATCTTTACTATTAAATATTAATTCAATTTCTTTCCAATCATTTGTTCCTTGAATTGCAACTGACCTTTCTGTTGATCCTTCTATTGAAATTTGTGCCCCAACACTAGAATTTCCATCCTTAGCTTCTACATTTTCAGTTTTAACTTTGCATGTTACTTTATATGGACGATTCTTTTCTACCTTTACTTCTTCATAAAACATTGCATCATTATATTCATTTGACTCTATACTATAGCTTTTCTTATCATCATACTTTACCTTATTATCTCTTTTAAATTTTGATTCATAAAGGTTCAATTCACTTTTTACAAAGTTATTAAAATTATTAATTTGATAGTATTGATAAGTATAATACACTAATGTGCACAATACTAATACTATTACTATATAGGCTATTTTATTTAATAATGATTTTTGCTTTCTTGACATATAAAGATCTCCATTCTTTAGTTTTTATATTTATCAAAAGCTATGGAAGGTTCCACAGCTTTTGATTTATTTTTCTTCTTTTACATCCTTTTCACTTTTATCAGTTAAATCCTTCATTGAAAGATTTATTCTATCCTGATCATCTATTTCAATTACTTTTACTGTAACTTTATCTCCAACATGAAGTACATCTTCTACATTTTTTATTCTTTTGTCAGAAATTTTAGAAATATGAAGTAAACCTTCTTTTCCTCCACATCCTAAATCAACAAATGCTCCAAAATTCATGATTCTTACTACTTCTCCGTAATAAATTCCTCCAACTTCAACTTCTCTTACAATATCTTCTACCATTTCTAAAGCTTGCGTTGCCTTTTCACTATCTGTTGAATAGATTAGAACTTGTCCATCTTCTTCTATATCTATTTTTACTCCTGTTTCGTCTATGATTTTATTTATCATTTTTCCACCAGGTCCTATTACATCTTTTATTTTTTCTGGATTAATCATTGTGCTTACAATTCTTGGTGCATATTCAGATACTTCTTCTCTTGGTTTATTAATTACTGGTAACATTACATTATCTAATATATAATTCCTTGCTTTTTCTGTTTTTTCAAAAGCTTCTTTTATGATATCATAAGTTAAACCATCACATTTAATATCTACTTGAATTGCTGTAATTCCTTTTTTAGTTCCTCCAACTTTAAAATCCATATCTCCAAAGAAATCTTCTATTCCTTGGATATCTACTATCATTACATAGTCTTCATCATTATCTGGATTTGTAACTAATCCTGTTGAAATACCTGCAACTGGTCTTTTTATTGGAACACCTGCATCCATAAGTGAAAGTGTACTTCCACATATACTTGCTTGTGAAGTAGATCCATTTGAAGATAAAACTTCTGATACTACTCTTATTGCATATGGAAATTCTTCTTTTGATGGAAGTACTGGAACTAATGCTTTTTCTGCTAATGCTCCATGACCTATTTCTCTTCTTCCGGTACCTCTTGATGTTCTTGCTTCTCCTACTGAATATGGTGGAAAATTGTAATGATGCATATATCTTTTTGATTCTTCAGTATCTATTCCATCTAATACTTGTTCTTCACTAATCATTCCTAATGTTGCAATAGACATTACTTGAGTTTGTCCTCTTGTAAATAAGCTACTACCATGAGTTCTAGGAAGCAAACCTACTTCGCATGATAATGGTCTTATTTCATCTAAACCTCTTCCATCAACTCTTTTATGTTCATTAAATATTAATTCTCTTACACATTTTTTCTCAAATTTATTTACAGCTTCACCAAAATCTGGTTCATATTCTTCAAAAGCTTCTTCACCAAATTTTTCCTTATAATTTTCTTTTATCTTTTCTGTTAAACAATCTACATTATTGTCTCTTGTTTCTTTATCCTTTTCAAGTAAAGCTTCTTGCATATCTTCTTTATAATTTTGTTCAATAAATTCATATATATCATGATTTACTTCAAATGATTTATATTCAAATTTTGGTTTTCCTATTTCTTCTTGTATTCCAGATATAAATTCACAAATTTTCTTAATTTCAACATGTGCTTTTTTTATTGCTTCTAACATTACATCATTTGGAACTTCATTTGCTCCTGCTTCTATCATTGTTATTTTCTTTTCTGTTGCAGCAACTGTTAATGTTAAATCTGATTTTTCTCTTTCTTCTTCTGTTGGATTTATTATGATTTTTCCATCTACTAATCCCACATTTACTGCAGCTGTTGGTCCATTAAAAGGTATATCTGAAATTGCAAGTGCCGTTGCAGCTCCTATCATAGCAGCTATTTCTGGCGAATTATCTTGTTCTACACAAAGAACTGTTGCATCAACTACCACATCATTTCTAAAATCTTTTGGAAATAATGGTCTTAGTGGTCTATCTATAGCTCTTGCAGTTAAGATAGCTTTATCACTTGGCTTTCCTTCTCTTTTTAAAAATCCTCCTGGTATTTTTCCTACTGAATATAATTTTTCTTCAAATTCTACTGACAATGGGAAAAAGTCAATTCCTTCTTTTGGTTCTTTTGAAGATGTTACATTTACTAATACACATGTATCACCATAACGTACTAGAACACTTCCATTTGCAAATTCAGCCATTTTTCCAGTTTCAATTACTAGTTTTCTTCCAGCTAATTCTGTTTCATAAGTTTTAAACATATTTTTCTCCTTCTTTCTTTGTGCCAAGTTAGTTTAATTGTAACCTCTATAATATGTTAAATTTTTTAGCACATTATACAAGTTACTAACTTCCAACTTGGCAACTTAAATATTTTCTTGATAAAAGCCCGTGCTAAAAACAAGCATAGGCTTTTATCCTTATAACTATTTTCTTAATCCTAATTTTTCAACGATATCTCTATATCTATTAATATCTTTTTTAACTAAGTAATTTAATAGATTTCTTCTTTTACCAACCATTTTTAATAAACCACGTCTTGAATGGTTGTCTTTTTTGTGAACTTTTAAATGTTCTGTTAGTTCGTTGATTCTTTCTGTTAAAAGAGCTATTTGAACTTCTGGTGAACCAGTATCATTTTCATCTCTTTTATATTTGTTAATAATTTCTTGTTTTAACTCTTTAGTCATCATTTCTCTTTACACCTCCTATATTATCTATTCCTTTAACTGAGTTCAAAGTTGGTGTTAAACTATTAAACTAAGTAAAAGGTCTTACATTGCCTTATAGCATATCTATTTTACTATATTTTCCACAATATTGCAAGTGTTTTGGGAATTATTTTTGTGAGACTTTTGGGGACGGGGCTTTTTGTCTCAAATTCATATTATTTTATTAAATGAGACAAATCCCTCCGTCCCTCTTTGTATCACTCTACACTTTTTAAACTTTCTATCATATCAATTTTCTTTAATGCAAAATATGTTACAAAATTAACAATTAATGTGAATCCAATTGTTATTAATGTCGAATAGACATAACTTAGTGGTTCTATTGTTTTATTAAATCTTAACATATTTATCTCACATGTTCCTATTATAAAATAATTTAAGAAATATCCTGCAACCAATCCTAATACAATTCCAATCAATGTCAAAAGTACTGTTTCCCTTGTTACATAATCATAAACTTCTCTATCATAAAATCCTAAAACTTTTATTGTAGCAAGTTCTCTTATTCTTTCACTAATATTTACATTTGATAAATTATATAAAACTACAAAAGCTAGAAGTCCGAGCTGATACTATTAATACTACAACAACATAATTTAGTGACTTCATTGTTTCGTCCATTGTTTTTATTGCAGATGATATTAATGATAAAGAAGATATTTCGCTATAATTCATTAATTCTTCTGCTAAATTATCTTCCTGCTCTTCAGTTAAATTATCATCCTTTGTAAGTAATACATTGGCTTTATAATCTTCATTATATAAACTTTCATACAATTCTTTTGACATATATACATAGTGGTACACATAGTTTTCTACTATATTAGATATTGTTACCTCTTTTTCATTCCCATCACTATCTTGCAAAATAATTGTATCTCTTTCTTTAACACCTAATAACTCTGCTACTTTATCTGTTAAACAAATTTCATTATCTTTTAATACTATCTTTTCTTTTGTTTTTAAATCTACTATATTTATAATTTCATCTAAAGAATTTTTATTTTTTGGAACTATTATTTGTACATCTTCTTCTATTCCATTTTTTACCGCTGTTTCAGTCGTCATATAGGTTTCTATAACTTTTATTATTTCATCTTTTTGTTCTAAATCATTTTTTAATTCTTGGATTTGTTTTTCTTCTAATCCATCTTTTAAGTTTATTTGCAAATCATAATTAAATACATGTTCATACTGATCAGGCATAATCCTACTGATTGAATCCCTTAACCCAAATCCTGTAAGAATTAATGCAGTACATCCCATAATTCCTATTATTGTCATTAAGAACCTTTTCTTATATCTAAAAATATTTCTAATTGTTACTTTTCTTGAAAAGCTAAGTCTTTTCCAAATAAATGTAACTCTTTCTAATAAAACCCTTTTTCCAATTTTAGGTGCCTTAGGTCTCATAAGTATTGCCGGTGTTTGTCTTAATTCCTTTACAACAGCATATATTGTAGCACCTACTACACAAATAAATATTAATTCAAGTCCTAGTGTTCCAAATGTCCAATTGAAGTTCAATGAGATATCTCCTATTTCATACATCATTGAATACATCATCCATATTACTTTAGGAATCAATATAAAACCTACACACATTCCAAATATTCCACCAAATATGGATGCAAGGCTTGCATATAATACGTATTTTCCAGCAATTTGAACCTTATTGTATCCTAAAGCTTTTAAAGTTCCTATTTGAGTACGCTCTTCTTCTACCATCCTAGTCATTGATGTTAATGATATTAATACTGCAACTAAGAAAAATACTATTGGAAATACTTTTCCTATATTTTCAACACTTTCTGTATCTTGTATAAAACTTACATATCCACTATTTTGTTCTCTATCTAAAACATACCATTGTGGCTTTTCTATTTTTGCTATTTCATCTCTTGCATCTATTAACTCTGCTTCTGCTTCGTCTAATTGTTTTTGTACCTCTATTTTTTGTTCATTTAATTCTTGTTCTCCACTTTCTAACTCTACTTTTGCTCTTTCTAATTCTTTTTTTGCAGAATTTATCTGTGAAATAGTACTTTTTTTAGTTTTATTATATTTATTTTCTTGATTTTCCAATTCTATTTTAGCTAATTCAATTTTAGCTTTTCCATCTTCTATTTTTTGCTTACCTGAATTTATTCCATTTTCTATTTCAGTTATTCCTGATTCAAGTACATTTTTATTTCCTTCTAATTTTGCTATGTTTTCTTCACAACCAATTTTTTGTCCTTGCAGTGACTCTAAACTTCCGACATCTTGATTTGGATCGTTTAGTTGTTCTAATATATTATTATATGTCTCATATGCTATATCCAAAGCATCATTTGTTTCATTAAGCCTATTTTTAAAATTATCTTTTTGCTCTTCTAAAACTTTAAACTGTTCATTTGCCTTTTCTTCTTCTTGTTTTAAAATTTCTTCATTCTCACTTATCTCTTCTTTTGCATTTTTTATTTTAGCCTCAGCACTTGCAAATTCTTCATTTGCTCTTTGTTCATTCTTGTTAATTTCTCTTTCTCCATCTTCTAGTTGTTTTTTACCTTCTTCTATTTCCGATTCTGCATTAGCAATTTCCTCTTCTGCCTCTTTCTTTTTATCGTTAAATTCAGTCTCTGCTTCATTTAATTTTTCAGTAGCCGAAGCAATTAATTCATCTTGTCTTGCTTTTTCTCTTTCATCCTTTTTATCTTCTATCTTAGTTTTTACATTACTTATTAGCTCTTTATATTTATTACTTGATGTTTCTAACTTATCTGAATCTTTTACTTTTATATATATATTTGTATATACCTCTTTTGCATTTATATTATCTTTATTTATGTATAAATAATAATCTACTTTTCCTGAGCCTAAACTACTAGTCCCCCTATCTCTTGATATATAAAGAGCACTTTTAATGGTTCCTACAATTTTCATCTTTTTATTAACTAAATATTCTATTTCTTCGCCATCACTATTTTTAGTATTTTCTATTTCTATTTCTATTGTATCTCCTATCTTTTTATTGTTTTGTACCAAGAAATTATGTTCTACCACACATTCATTATCTGCTTCTGGCATTTTTCCTTCTAATAATTGAGGCTTATTAACCTCTTCAATACTCATAACCTTAACAACATCTTCATTATTATCTAATAAAACTTTTCCATCTGTTTCATATGTTCCAATTACTTTATCTACATTTTCTATTTTAGAAATTTCTTTAATATCTTCATCTGTAAGCCCTAAAGTAGAAATAACTTGTATATCATAAACATTTTGACTATCATAATATTCATCTATAGTGTCTACCATATCAGGTGAAGTTGCTCTAAGTCCCGCAAAGAAACCAACACCTAAAAAAGCCATAAGTAATATTGATAAAAACCTTTTATATGTATTTTTTATTTCTTTTATACTATCTTTCATAAGTGCTTTTTTCATATACTTCACCTCCTATGTCCAATCGGGGACGTTTCTTTTTGGACATTTTGTCCAATTCGGGACACTTCTTTTTATTTTAAGTTACCATTCTATCTCTTCTACCGGTTTTGGACTATCATTTATTTCTATTTTTTCTGCTGTTCCATTTTTAAAGTGTATTACTTTATCAGCCATTGGAGCCAAAGCACCATTATGAGTTATTATTAATACTGTCATATTTTCTTTTCTTGCTGTATCTTGTAATAATTTTAGTATTTGCTTTCCTGTTTTATAATCTAATGCTCCTGTTGGTTCATCACATAACAATAGTTTAGGATTTTTAGCTATTGCTCTTGCTATTGCAACTCTTTGTTGTTCTCCCCCTGACAATTGTGAAGGAAAATTATTTAATCTATCTTTTAAACCTACTTGCTCTAATACCTTTTCTGGATCTAATGATTTTTTACAAATTTGAGTTGCAAGTTCTACATTTTCTCTTGCTGTTAGATTTTGAACTAAATTATAAAATTGAAATACAAATCCTATATCATTTCTTCTATATCCTATTAATTCTTTATTTCTTAACTTTGTTACATCTTTTCCATCAACTATTACTTTTCCTGATGTTGCCATGTCCATTCCACCTAAAATATTTAAAGCTGTTGTTTTTCCAGCTCCTGATGGTCCTACTATTACAACTAATTCTCCCTTTTCTATTTGAAAATTAGTATTATTTAATGCATTTATTTTTATTTCTCCCATTTCATAAACTTTATTTACATCTTTAAACTCTATATAAGGCATATTAATCACCTCTTGTTTTATGATATTTTATATACAAAATTATATCATACACTCATATTTTTTTAAAGTTTTTTACTTTATTTTAAATATCTTTTTTGTGTAAATTTTTAATGAATAAAAAATAATAAGCCTATAATAATAGGCTTATACTATATATTCTATTTTGTTGTTTTTAAAATATTTATTCATTTGCTCACGTAAAAATATTTCACCATCTTTTTTAATCTCTTCTTTATATCTATATTTTCCTCTTCCTCCACCTTTCATTATTTCATTATCATATAAATTAATTGCATTTGGAAAAGCTTCTTCGTTTATTTTAGTATGAACATAACTATACGTCATAAATATTATTTCAAAAAAAGTATTTTGTTTTACTTTTTTTGATAGTTTACTATCTAATTTTTTTATTAATTCTAAATATAACTCCTTCCAATTTTCTACCATGATTACTGGTGCAATCAATATTCCCACTTTATATCCTGCTTCAGCTAATTTATTTATAGCATTTATTCTACCTTCTAACCTAGAAGTTCCAAACTCAACTCTATTTATAATATAAGTAGGATTAACACTCATCCTAATTGTAACTTTTCCTTTATGGTCTAAATTCAAAATATCATCCACCATATCAAACTTAGTTGGAAACGTCAATCTTCCTTTCTTGCAATTTTTAAAATTTTCGATTGTCCATACTAAATTTTTAGTTATACTATTTTCTAAAATCAAATCACTATTACTTCCGATTTCAAACGTTAATTCTCTATCAGATTTTTCTGCTGTTTTTATTATTTTATCTAGCATTTGCTCTCTATTTACAAACAATCTTAAATAACTACATTTATTATAATTACACACTAGATAGCAATACATACAAGCTGCTGTACAACCAGAAGAAGTATAAGGAACTAAAAAATCTGATGTTTTATGATTTGGGACATATTTATGTGTTTTTCTTACTCCTATTATCAAGTTTCTTTTCATATCAATAAAATCCTTATTGGATTTTTTTCTCATTTCTTCAATATTATTATGATTTTCTATTTCAAACTTTGGAACTTCTTTATATTTATCCATTAACTCTTTTCCTAATTGATAATTGATAATATCTTTCTCATAATAAATAGCTTTTGGTTTAAACATAATATTTCCTCCTAAAATATAGTTTAACCAAAAGCTATTATTTAATTAATATTTTTTTACTTAATTAATCTTTTCTTTCATATGTAACAAAATAATAATCTAAATTATTATTTTCATCTTTTATTCCTTTTTCTCTTGACACTTCTTTCCAAATTTCACTATCTATTATTGGAAAAAATGTATCTCCTTCAAAATCCTTTTCTATTTCTGTAACATACATTTTCTTTACATATGGCATAAGGAAGTTATAAATCATTGCTCCACCAATTACAAATGCTTCTTCTTTTCCTTCTATTAAATCTTGAATTTGAAGTAATGAATGTACAACTTCTACGTTTTCATCATTCACCTTAAAATCTGGATTTTGACTAAATATTATATGCTTTCTATTAGAAAGAGGTTTTCCTAAAGATTCAAAAGTCTTTCTTCCCATAATTATTGTATGTCCTGTTGTTAAATTTTTAAAATGCTTTAAATCTTCTGGCAAATGCCAAATCATTTTATTATTTTTTCCTATTATATTATTTTTTGCTTTTGCAACTATTATACTTAACATTTTTTAACTCTCCTGTTCCTTTCGTTTTTATCCTATTACCATAACTACTATACCAACAATTACAAATACTGCACCAAAAATATATACATTTTACTTTTCCCCTATTTGTATTACTTAGCTGTTTTTTGACCCCGTCCCAAAAAACAACTATTTTTTCTTACTCTGCTACTGGTATTTTACCAATTTTTACTTCTTTTTGATAATCATATCCTTGTATTTCAAAATCTTCCACTTTGAAACTATAAAAATCATTAGTATTATTGTTAATAACCAATTTTGGAGTTACATCCATTGGTTTTGCTTCTTCTATTAATTTCTTTACCATAGGTATATGTCTATCATAAATATGGCAATCTCCTATATTATGTGTTAAAGTTCCAACTTCTAAACCAGACACTTTAGCAAACATATATTGAAGTACTGCATATTGCATTAAATTCCAACCATTTGCTGTTAACATATCTTGTGAACGTTGGTTTAATATTAAGTGCAATTTATCTTCTTTTACAAGCCATTGTGTTCCGTATGCACATGGTTCTAAACGCATATCTTTTAGTTCTTCATGGTTAAATAAATTAGTCATTATTCTACGACTAGATGGGTCATTTTTTAATAAATAAAGTACATAATCTACTTGGTCCATTTCTTTTATTCCATCTTTAGTCTTAAATTGGTATTTCTTACCTAGTTGATAACCATAAGCTTTTCCGATAGTTCCATTTTCATCAATCCATTGGTCCCAAATATGTGAGTTTAAATCTTTTACATTGTTTGACTTTTTTTGCCATATCCATAATATTTCATCAATTGCTTTATATACTGTTTTTGAATTATTTCTAAGTGTTATCATTGGAAATTCTTTTCCTACATCATATTTATTACTAACTCCTACAATTGAAATATAGTTAGCTTCTGTACCATCTTCCCATCTTGTACGTACACCTGTTCCTTCTGAAGAATACCCATGCTCTAGAATTTCTTTGCAAGTATCAATAAAATTTCTATCTGCCTCAGTCATTTTAATTTCCTCCTTTTTCATCTAATTCTACCAAATTTCTTGCCATTTGAACACCCGCTGCCGATGCCATCATAAGTCCTCTTGTCATTCCTCCACCATCTCCTATGCAATATAAGTTCTTTATACTTGTTTCAAACTTTTCATCTATATAAACTTTGTTGCTATAGAATTTAATTTCAGGTGCGTATAGTAAATTATGAGGATCAGCAAATCCTTCTATAACTTTATCCATAGCACTTATGAACATCAAAATATCTGTCATTGTTCTATATCCAATTGCAAAAGTAATATCTCCAGGTACTGCTGATTTTAATGTTGGTACTACTTCATTTGTATCTAATTCTTCTTTCCATGTACGTTTTCCTCTTTTAATATCTCCTAAACGTTGAACAAGTATTGCTCCATTTCCTAATTCATTTAAGTTTTTAGCTACATTTTTACCATATTCAATAGGTTTATTAAAAGGATTCTTAAAATTATGTGACACAAGTATTGCTAAATTTGTATTTGTACTTTTCTTATCTTTATATGAATGTCCATTTACTAATGACAAATTATCATCATAAACTTCTTCTGAAACAAACCCACTAGGGTTTTGGCAAAATGTTCTTACTTTATCTCTAAATGGATAAGGTCTACCAATAAATTTTCCTTCATATAAATATTTATTTACATCTTTCATAACTTCATCTTTAAGCTCATATCTTACGCCAATATCTACTGCTCCTGGCTCTGTTTTTATATTATAAGCTTCGCACATTTTTGATAACCAATCTGCACCTTTTCTTCCAACAGCTAATACAACTTTTTTAGCATAAAGTTCTTTTTCTTCCTTAGAATTATTTGCGTTTCTTATTTTTATACCTTGTATTTTGCCATCTTCTATTATTAAATCTTCTACAACTGTCTCATACATCATGTTTATGCTGTTTTCTTCTAAAAAGTCTTGAATTTTCTTATATATTTCATGACTTTTTTCAGTTCCTAGATGTCTTATTGGAATACCTATTAAATTAATATCTTCTTTTTTTGCTTTTTTCTTTAATTTGTTAACCTCATCTTTATGTTCTATTCCTTCTAAATGCTTATCAGCACCAAATTTTAGATATACACTATCTGCATAATCAATTAAGTTTTTGGTTTTTTCTACTCCTATGTATTTATGTAGGTTACCTCCAACATAGATATCATCGTCTTCTTTATTATACAAAGAAAGTTTACCATCTGAAAATGCTCCTGCTCCTGAAAATCCACTTGTTATATTACAATATGGTTTGCATCTCATGCATTCGCCCTTTTTTTCTACTGGACAATAACGTTTCTCAACAGGCTTTCCTTCATCTATTAGAACTACATTTTTAGCTTTATTTTTCACAATTAATTCATAAGCTAAAAATATTGAACTAGGTCCCATACCTACAACTATCAAATCATAATTATTCATAGAATCACTTTCCTTTTATGATATAATCTTTAAACCATTTAAGAGTATATCATAAGGTTTTATAAATTTCCACAAATTTTATAAATTATTTTTTAATTTTGCTTGTTTTAAAATAGCATTTACTGTACTTCTTTTTATTTCCTTACAATGTCTTGATATTGTTATCTTTCCTGGTTTAATTTTATGTTTGTATTGATAATGTCCTCCTGTTACTTTATATTTATACCAGCCATCAGTACATAGTATTCTTTCTAAGTCAATAAACTTCAATATACCACCTTCCTTTTTTTAGTTTTTAATTTTACTTGAATAATTTAGAATTAAATCTTGAATTTAAAATTTAAGAAAAAATATAATAAAAAATAATGATTAAATTATATCACTAACTATAATATAATTCAATCATTTTCGTTCGACTAAATTCGACAAATTACCACCATTTTGGAACATATTCTTCTTCATGTTCTCCAAGTTCTTGTATGTAGCCATTCTTAAAATCTAGCTCATCTATAAAATTTTCTATTTCTTTCCACTCATCTTTTGTAAGCTTTCTATTTAACTCTTCATATTCTTCTTTTTCTTTTACTAAATATGTTGGAAAATATTGTGCCATAACACTTACATAATTTTCTTCATTTAAATTCTCTTTAAGCCATTTTAGAATCTTTTTACTATTTTCTATATTTCCAGGCAATACTAAATGTCTAACAATTATACCTTTTTTAATTACTCCATTCTCATTTACTTTTGTTTTTCCTACCTGTTTTTGCATCTCTAATATTGCTTTTGTTGCAATTTCAAAATAGTTTTCCACTTTTGAGTACTTTTTCCCTAGTTCGTCATCTACATATTTCAAATCAGGTAAATAAACATCAATATAGCCATCTAACATTTTTATAGTATCAACATTTTCATATCCATTTGTATTGTATACTATTGGAATTCTTAATCCATTCTTTCTTGCAATTTTTATCGCTTCTATTATTTGAACCACATAGCTTGTTGGAGTTACTAAATTTATATTTTCTACTCCTTTTTCTTGTTGTTTTAAAAAAATTCTTGCTAACTCTTCTATAGTGATTTCTTTTCCTCTTCCTTTTTGACTAATCTCATAATTTTGACAAAATATGCATTTTAGATTACAGTTTGAAAAAAATACTGTTCCTGAACCTTTAGTTCCGCTAATACATGGTTCTTCAAAATTATGTGTAGAATAAAGTGCTATTTTTATTTTATCTTTTGCTTTGCATCTTCCTATTTTTCCGTCTAATCTATTTATACCACACTTATGTGGGCATATTTCACACTGTTTTAACCCTTCTAACATCTTTACATTCCTTCAACTTTTTGTAAATTCAAATTATCATTTTCTAGTACTAAATAAACCTTCTTTTTGGTAAATCTATCTTTATTATTTTTTACAATATCTTGCATTGCTATTTCACTTTCACTAATTGAAACTCTTCCAATTTCTTCATTATTTGTATTCTTTACAATAACACTTTCTTCTTCTGAATAATCTTCCAAATATTCTATAATTTCTACCTCATATCCTTTATCTATTTTGGTTATATTGTCTAGCAAAAATGAGTCTTCTTCTTGATCAAACTCTACTTCAGTTGCTACATATTTATTATTCTTGCTATTATATTCAAAACTACTATTTCCTTCTTTTGGAAATTCTTTATTAAAACTATCTCCAAAAATTAATTTTGCTTCTTCTTCTATTTCTTCATATGTCACTTCATAATTTTGCAAATTATTTTTTACAACTTCCCATATCCATTTTTCATCTGCACTATTTATATCCTGAAATTCCGGTATAGCTTCCCCTGTTACTTCTTTCCACATATATACACTTGATATCTTTTCTTCTATCTTTTGTATTTCTTCAATGCTTACATTATTACTTTGATTATTTTGCATTCTTACATTTCTATATATCACCATTCCGAACAAAAATAATAACTAAAATTCCTATAATTATAAGCATTTTACGCATTCTCTTTCCTCCAACAAGTAAATTTCTATTTTTATTTTATCATATCATTTTTTCACTTACAATATTCATCTACAACTTTTTTACTCTTTATTTAGCAAAATGTCCAGTTAGGGACGTTTCCTTTTGGACATTTTGTCCATTTAGAAACGTCCCCAATTGGACATTTATATTTTTGGCCAATCTATTTCGACTTTAAATAAATCTCCATCTATTGTTATATTAAATCTACCACCTTGAAGTTCTGTTAGGCTTTTTGCTATTGAAAGTCCAAGTCCACTCCCTTCTGTATATCTTGATTTATCTCCTCTTACAAATCTTTGCATTAATTCATCACTACTTATATTTAATTTGTCTTTTGAAATATTTTTTATCCTTATATTTATATATTTATTATTTTCACTTTCTTTATCCATATTTTTATTTTTTTCTAATACATCTATATACACTCTAGATGAATCTTGTGCATATTTTGTAATATTACTAAATAAATTTTCTATAATTCTATAAAGATATCTACTATCTGCTTTTATTTTAATATCTTCACTTGGCATCTGAACTTCTATTTTTAAATCTTTTTGTTCAAATTTATCTTTAAATTCTCCTATTGTTTGATTAAATAATTCTTTTATATCTATACTCTCGATATTTAGCTTAACATTTCCAGAAGATACTTTAGAGGCTTCTACTAAATCTTCTGTTAGTTTCTTTAATCTTTGTGACTTTTGGTCTAATATTTTTATATATTCTTTTACTTTTTCATCTTGAATATTTTCCTTCTTTAATAAATCAACATAGTTTATTATTGATGTTAGAGGTGTTTTTATATCGTGTGATACATTTGTTATTAACTCTGTTTTTAATCTTTCTGATTTTAGACTTTTTTCAATTGCATTTGAGAATCCACTTGCTATATCATTTACATATATCGTCATTTCTTTTAAAACCCCTGTTACCTCTTCTTCATTTAGTCTAACTTCATTTTTTCCTTCATAAATGTCTTTTAATGCATTTTTTATTTTTTCTTGGCTTATTATATATTTTTTAAGTTTATAATATGACCATATCCAAAATCCAATTAATAGTATTATTGCTATTCCTGTATAGAATAAACACGCAAGCATAACACTTACAATTATAAATAATAAATAATACCAAAATAGCCTTTTATTTTCAGTAGCTTTTTCACCTAATGTTTCAAACAAATTCTTTAATTTATCAAAGCTCCATTTTCCTATTTTATATGTTAAAAAGCTTTTTATAAACATTCTTGCTTTTAATCTCTTTATTGTAGAAACTGCAAATATTGCACAAATTATATAGCATATAAAATATAAAACAAATGCAAATATTATCGTTATATAATTTGCAATATTGAGACATTCTACTGCTCCTGCTGTAAATATTGTAATTAAAATTCCCCAAGCTAGTGCTAATATTTCATAAGGTATTTTATCAATATAACCTAATTTAATCTCATCTTTTTTCTTTTCATATCCTATTGCCCAGCATAAATATATTGCAATGGCAAATGTAAATATCACACTAATTGGTAAAATATATATTGGTAAATTTTTATTATTTAAACAAAACTCATATATTCCTTCTACTATTTTGTAATTTGTTAATCCTTCTGTTTTGTCTAGATTATATCTACTATATATTGTGTATCCTGTAATTTCCTTATCTATTGCATAAGTTTCACTTTCTTTGCTATTTACATTATCTATTACAAAATATTGATATGTTGAATTATATCTTATATTATTGCTATTTATATAATCCATATTTGTTTCAATATTCCCATTATTATAAATCCAATACTTAGGCGAATTTTTCATATTTTCTATTTCATAACTATAATCACTACTTTTCATGTTTGTATAAATTGTATCTGTATTGTTATCTATTATAATAAAATCAATATATTCATTTATTCCATTATAATAACTATACATATAATCTCTGTCTAAATAGTAAATTTCATTTCCATTTGCATCTTCTAATTGCATAAACATTCTAGTTCCATCATTTTTTTGATGATAAGCATTTTCCATATTGTCTGTTATATAATATATATAATTACTTGAAAACATTTCTGTATCTATAAATCTAGTTGATTCTGTATTTCCATATTCATCTAAGAATGCTAAATGAAATATACTAAGTCCAATACATAAAACAAATATCGGAAATAATATATATGAAATAAATTTTAATACATTGGATGTTCTTAAAGTTTCCATTTCTTTCCTCCTTATTTTTGATTTTCTATTTTATATCCAACTCCCCAAATTACTTTTAAATATCTTGGTTCTTTTGGATTTATTTCTATTTTTTCTCTTATATGACGTAT
>CALXAY010000031.1 GCA_944386415.1 uncultured Clostridia bacterium
ATTTTTCTATTGTCGCTTTTCCTATTCCATTTTTTGCTAATACATCTAGTATTTTTTCTATTTCACTTGCTTTTCCTAAAGCTAATACTGTTAAACAGTTTTCTATTGTCGCTTTTCCTATTCCATGTTTCTTTAATTTTTCTAAAATTTGTTCAATATTTTGTTTCTGTCCTCTTTTTAATAATGTATTTATTTTTTTATTTAAAATTGTTTTAATTTCTATATCTGTAAAACCATTATTTTTTAATATTGTTACTAATTCTTGTTTTGTAATCATTTTCACTATCCTTTACTATTTTTATATTTTTCCTTATAATTACATACACAATTTTATTTTTCTTAATTTCACATTATTTTTGATTATTCTATCATAAGTAAAGAAAAAAATAAAGTTTTCTGTATTTCTTTTATTTAGAAATATAACGCTATTATATCATTTTTATTTTATGTAAAATATGTCTCTAATATTTGACATATTAACGTTTTTAATCTATAATTCTTTTTTGAAAGGACTTGATAATATGGATAATATTTTTGAAAGAAAAATTAATTATTATGAAACTGATAGAATGGGAATTGTTCATCATTCTAATTATATTCGTTTTATGGAAGAAGCAAGATGCTATCTTCTTGAAAAATTTGATATGTCTTATTCTGCTTTTGAAGAAAAAGGTATTATGATACCAGTTCTTGGTGTTAATTGTACTTTTAAACATCATGTAACTTTTAATGATATTATTTTAATAAAATTATATGTTAAAGAATTTAATGGAGTAAGACTCACTATGGGCTATACTGCTACTGAGAAAAATACAGGAGAAGTTGTTTTTACAGGTGAAACTAGACATTGTTTTACCGATAATAATTTAAAACCTATAAGACTTCAAAAAATAGCTCCTGACTTTTATGAAAAATTTAACAATTTAAAATAAAAAGGTCTTTAATTTTTCTTCGTTTTATGATACAATATAGAAGATTTTAGAATAAAATGTCAAAAGATAAAACAAGGAGGATTTAAAATGGAATTTAATAGATGTAGTAGATGTGGAAGTTTTTATGTTTCAGAGGGCAATGTTTGTCCTAAATGTAGTAAAAAAGATGGAGCTGAATTTATGCAGTTTACATCTTATTTAGAAGAAAACGGATTTAATAATTCTTTAGATACTATTTCTAATCAAACAGGAATATCTGTTAGAAATTTAAATCGTTTTGTTGAATATCCTGAATTTAAAAATTATAAAAAAGATTTTCAAAATGGTATTACCCAAAATCAAGAAATTGGTTTTAATGGAATTACACTTAACTAAGAAAGGATTTTGATTTTATGGAAAATGTTATTGACATACTTGAAAAAAGAAATTACATCGAACAAATTACTCATCCTAAAGAGTTAAAAGAACTTTTAGGAAAAGAAAAAGTTTCTTTTTATATAGGTATAGACCCTACTGCTGATAGTTTACATGTTGGCCACTTCGTTTCTTTAATGGTTGCTTCTCATATGCAAAAATGTGGACATAGACCAATTATATTAGTTGGTGGCGGTACTGCTACAATTGGTGATCCATCTGGTAAAACAGATATGAGAAAAATGCTTTCTCGTGAAGAAATTGACCATAACGTTGCTTGTATAAAAAAACAAGTTGAAAAATTTGTTAGTTTTGAAGGTGAAAATGCAGCAATAATAGTAAATAATGCTGATTGGCTTTTAGATTTAAAATTTGTTGAATTTGTACGTGAAATTGGAAGTCTATTTTCTGTTAATAAAATGCTTGCTGCTGAATGTTATAAACAAAGACTAGAAACTGGTCTTACATTCTTTGAAATGAGTTATATGCTTATGCAATCTTATGACTTCTTATATTTATATAACAAATATGGTTGCAAACTAGAAATGGGCGGAAATGACCAATGGTCTAATATTATAGGTGGAGTTGATTTAATTAGAAAAATCGGTAAAGACGATTCTTTTGGTTTAACATTTAAACTTCTTACAACTAAAGAAGGTAAAAAAATGGGTAAAACTGAAAAAGGTGCCTTATGGCTTGACCCAAATAAAACTTCTCCTTATGAGTTTTACCAATATTGGAGAAACGTTGAAGATGAAAGTGTAAAAACAGTTTTTAAAATGCTTACATTTTTACCTATTGAAAAAATAAATGAACTTACAAGCCTTAAAGATGAAAAAATAAATGAAGCTAAAAAAGTTTTAGCCTATGAAATTACAAAATTAGTTCATGGTGAAAAAGAAGCTAAAAAAGCTGAAGAAGCATCAAATGCTTTATTTAGTGGACAAGGTAGCTTAGATAATATGCCTACTACTGAACTAGAAAATAGAAACATATCAATATTAGATGCAATTATAAAATGTAACATAGCTCCTTCTAAAGGACAAGCAAGAACTTTAATTGCTCAAGGCGGTATAACATTAAATGACGAAAAAGTTATAGATACAAACTACCAATTATCAGAAGAAGATTTTAAAGATGGATATGCTATTATAAAAAAAGGTAAAAAAGTATTTAATAAATTAATATAAAATTCTGGAAGAGGACTAGCTCCTCTTCCTTTTCATTTTTAATCTATTTTCTTATTTCATTAATCGCTTCTGGTATTTTAGATATTGTATCAGATGCTTTCATAGATATATCATTCAATTCTTTCTCTGCTATTTCTCCTGCTAGACCAGCTAAATATGCTCCTGCTGCTATACTTAAAACATTTGAATCATTATATCCTAAAAGACCTACTAAAATACCTGATAAAACATCTCCACTTCCTGCAGTTGCCATACCACTGCATCCTCTTTTTACTAAATAAGTAGTCTTTCCATTTGTAACAATAGTAGTATGTCCTTTAAGTAATAAAATAACATTATATTTATTAGCAAATTTAATAGCTAATTCTTCTGGTTTATTTTTTATTTTTTCAAAATCATAACCACTTATTCTTTCAAATTCTTTTAAATGTGGCGTAAGTATTACTTTACACTTACTTTTATTTAAAATACTTTTATCCATTTTAGCTAAAGTATTTAAACCGTCTGCATCTATTATAACAGGTATATCTTTTGTTTCTAATATGTAACTTAATATTTTTTCATTTTCTATGCTTTCTCCCCATCCCATACCTATAGCTAAAGCTTTTAACTTTTTTATAGATTTATCTATTTCTTCTTTATCAAATATCATATGTCCACCTTTACTTTGGACAGTAAATAATGTCTGCTCTAAAAGATATGGCATAACACTAATAGCTATTTCTTCTGGTACTATAAGCCTTACGACACCTGCACCTGATGTAAGACTTGCACAGCTTAAATTTGCAAGCTTAACTGCTCCAGAATATTCTATTGAGCCTCCCATTATTCCTACATAACCAAAATTACCTTTATGTGAGTTTTCATCTCTTTTAGGAAATATACATTTTATTTCATCTTTTTTTAATACTTCCATATTAATACCTTCTTTATATATTTTTTTATTCAATTATTTCGTTTTTTAATAAATTTTGATTAAATTATGCCACAATCAGTAAAAAATCTCAATTTATTTTTTACTTGAAACACTAGACCTCCGTCCCCTTTGTCTCACCTGCTTCTTTGGACAATTTCTACAATATCTCCAATATATTCTCCAATTACAGGGATATTTAATGTTACTATTTTTTGGAGTATTATAATAAGAATTGCTGAAATAACAGTTAGTCCTATTCCTATACCAATCCCTCTTGAAATTCCCGCTAAAAAGTTTCTAGTAAACATTTCTTTTTTATTTCCTAACAAATACGAAAGCTCTACAAAATTTCCTTCTTGTAAAATCTTATTTAAGTTTTCCACTGATTTACTTAAAAGATTTATTTTTTCATCTTTTTTCTTTTCTTCTTCTCTTTTTCTTTTAAATTTTTTCAAAAACATAAAAATCCACCAATTATATGGTGGATTTTTTATGCTTCTTTTATACTCTTTTATTTTCTTTTGTTCGTTTTTATTATCTAATATCAATTTTTATTTGTCTTCCTGCTCTAAATCCAAATAATTTAAAATTATATTTTTCATATTTTTCTAATTTTTAGTATTTCTTTGACAATATCTTCTTCTAAACCATATAACTTCTTTATCATTAAATCTTAACTATTCATTTGTTGTTCTATTTTTCTCTATATTATTTAATATATTTTGTTCATTTAATCTGTTTTCATTTGTCATATTTGTATCAGTAGAATTAATTATATTTTCATCTACTTGGTTTTGGTCTCTTGCTTGTTCTTGTTCTTCTTCCTCTTTTGCCATTTCTAATTGATTAATTAATTCTTGAAGTCTTGCTAAGTCACTACCCATCATTTCCCAATCATTATTCTCATTGGACTCTGTTAGATTTTGATTAGCTTTTATAATTGCTTCTATAAGACTATTTATATCTTCAGTATTTTCAACTTCAATATTTGTTGCATACCTTGAAAGTAAATTTTGTAAAGCTTCTCCTAAAGAATCTCCTATTGCAACTTTAGTTCCTGATGCTACTATTACTTTTTTAAGAAGTGGAACATCTGATTCATTAAGCATAGTTTGATAAACTGGTTCGACATATAATAATGTATTATTAATTGGAACTATTATCATTTGTTTTGTTAGTCTTGTTCCTGTTACACTTAGTGTTTCTAATTCAGAACTAATATTTTCGTCTTCTTGTATTTGTTTATCAAGTTGCATTGGTCCTACAATATTACTATCTGCTGAAAATTTGTATAGTCTCAACACATTTTGCCCATTTTCATTGCTTCCAACTAAATATGAAATAATATTTTGTCTTGAATCTGGTGTATATACTTGAACTAATCCTAATTGCTCTCCATTTTTAGTTTTAACCATTGTATAATATGGTTCCATATATGTTCCTGTTGTATTAGTATTGCTTGTAGTACTAGATTTTGCAATATCCCATAAGTCATCTCCTCTATAAATTACATCTGGTCTACTATTATGATATACTTTTAATACTTCTGCTTGAACATTATATAAATATTCTGGATATACAAAATGACTAGAAATATCTTCTGATATTTCTCCATCTAGACCTACAACTTTAAATAAACCTTTATATATATTTCTATAAGCCATAGCAATTGGATCTGTTCTATCTGTTATATAGAAGTCCATTGTTCCATTATAACTATCTATTATTACTTTTACAGAATTTCTTATATAGTTTATATCTTCTGTATATCCATCATGTTCTATTGTAGTATATTGTGAATATGGATAACTAGATGATACAGTATACGCGTCTAATACCCATACAATCCTTCCATCATCTGTAATTACTGTATATGGATTTTCATCATAAATCAAATATGGCATAGCTTTCTTTGCTCTTGTTATAACATCTCTATTTATCAATATTTTACTATCTTTTGTCATTTCGCTAGAGAAAGCTAAATTTAAATCTCCTTTTGAAATTCCAAGTACTAATCTATCTAAAAATCCTAAGTTTAATCCAGCCTCTCCTTCATATGTTGATACTTGGTCTACTCCATTTACATCTGTATAATCATATTCTTGTTTGTTCTTTGTATTTGTAGCTATTGTTTCATCAGTTTCCAATCCAAAATAGATTCTTGGCTCTGAAATATTAATAACTTCATCTGAACCTGCCACGTCGCTTTGCACATATTTAATATTTCCTGTTTCAGTACTTTCTGTAGCAAGAGTTATTATTTCTCCCATTCCATGTGTATATTCATATGTTTTATTACTATAAGTTCTACCAGAATTAGTAATTTCTCTCGGTGCTAAATATACTAACCTTTCTTTTCCATTTATATCATATTTTGCAAGCGTTGTATTTGGATAGACATAATAACCAGCATTTGATTGATTATTTTGAATTGTTTCTAATACTGCATCTTTACTTATTATCGGTATATTATTTATTACATTTATTGCTCCTTCTACCTCTTCTTGTGTAATAGTTCCAGAAGCTTCTAAGTTTGTCTCTTCGATGTTTATATTATATGCACTTTTTGTATTTTCTATATTTTCTGAAATATAAGGTTTTTCTTTATCCAATTCATTAGAATTTACATATATTAAGTCAAATCCTATCATTACTACAAATAACACAACCAAATATCCTGGTATTACGACTAGATTTTTTAATACTTTATTTGTATTTCCTATTTTAAATGCTTTTAATGCTCTATAAGCAAATATTATTATTACAAATGCAAATATTACATATCCCCAAACTTGAACTATTGCTTCTGTCATACCTGCACCGTTTATTTCTATATCATCTCCAACTGTAAGTATCTTTCCAAACATTACATTTTGAGTACTTAAAACAGCTAAAATGGCAATTCCTATTACTATTAACATTACATTTCTTAGTAACTTTTTCATAAATAAACTCTCTTTTAGCATTTTACCATCTATTCCGTCAAAATAGCGATTAAATACTATAATATAGTATAATGCCATATATACTGATAAACATACAAATACTATTACTATATA
This sequence comes from uncultured Clostridia bacterium, assembly GCA_944386415.1. Classification (GTDB taxonomy): domain Bacteria; phylum Bacillota; class Clostridia; order TANB77; family CAG-508; genus CAG-269. The sequence continues at coordinate 6,512 of CALXAY010000031.1, forward strand.
CAATACCATTGTTTCTATAAATGGCTTTAAGAACATATAATATGAAATGTCTAAACCAAATATTGGATCTTGTATACCAAATGATGCATTACTTGTTGCAAGCATTAATTTTTGCATAATAATTGATGATACAATAAAACTTGTAATTGCTGATATTACTAATGCTAGTGATTTATTAGGAAGTTTTGGCACGGTTTTATTTTCTTTCTCAAAAAATACTTTTAATCCCTTTCTTATTCCCCTATTGGTTAAGTAAATAACCATATACAAAACAACAAAATTAACAGCCATTATACTATAACGATAAATTATATTTGTTTTAAAAATATTAGTATATTCTTGTCCTAATTCTAAATATTCTAAATAGCTACCTCTTAATTGTACATAACTAATAATTGAAAATATTAGTAAAAATAAAATAACAAGTAACATTCTAGTTTTACTATTTTTCTTTTTAACTGATTCTTTTTTTTCGACTATATTTGCTTCATTTACTTCTGTTTGAACATTTTCGTCTTTTTTAGTTTCTTTATCCACTATTTTACCTCCTTTAGTTAATAACCTCCCCCTTCACCTTATTTAAATTATAGCTTTTACAAAATCCTCAGAATTAAATACTTCCATATCATCTATTTGTTCGCCTACTCCAATAAATTTTATTGGAATCTTATTTTCATGAACTATTCCTATTGCAACTCCGCCTTTTGCTGTTCCATCTAATTTAGTAATTACTAATCCTGTTATATCAGCTTCTTCTTTAAAGGCTTTTACCTGTGAAATAGCATTTTGACCTGTTGTTCCATCTAATACTAACAATACTTCTTTATCTGCTTCTTCCATTTCTTTATTTATTACTTTCTGAATTTTATTTAATTCATCCATTAGGTATTTTTTATTATGTAATCTTCCGAGCAGTATCTACTATTAATACATCTGCATTTTTTTGTCTTGTTATTTTTATTGCATCATATACAACAGATGCTGGGTCTACCCCCTCTTCTTTCTTTACTATATCTGCACCAGCTCTAGCAGCCCATATTTCTAATTGCTCTACTGCTGCTGCTCTAAATGTATCTGCTGCTGCAACTACTACCTTTTTTCCGTCTTTTACCAATCTATTTGCAATTTTTCCAATTGAAGTAGTCTTTCCTACTCCATTTACTCCTACAACTAAGATTACAGATGGCTTTGTATTTAAATGTAAACTTACATCTGTTACATCTAAAATATTTTGCATCTCTTCTCTTAAAGCTTTTTTAACGTCTTCTTCATCTTGTAATTTTTCTTTTTTTATTCTGTTTCTTAGATTGTTTATTATCTCAACTGAAGTATCAACTCCTATATCAGACATTATTAAAATTTCTTCTAATTCGTCTAGAAAATCTTCATCAACTTTTCTAAAACTTTTAAATACATTGTTTATCTTTTCATCAAATGCATTTTTAGTTTTATTCATTCCTTGTTTTAATTTTTCAAAAAATCCCATGCTAGTTTTTTCCTCCTAAGTCCTAATTTTTTAATATTTCTTCTGCTAAATTTTCCATTTGTTTTCTATTTTCTTCATCCATTCTTGATTTAATAGTAACCATTGGCTCTATCAAATTTATATCTTTCATTTCTCCTATAATCGCTTTCATTCCTCTTCCAGCTGATGGTGCCCAAGAACCATTTTCTATTATTCCAACAGTTCTTTTTTGATAATTTCTTGCTTTTAAATGTCTTAAGAAATGTTCCATTGGTGGAAATATCTCCATATTATAACTAGATGATGCAACTATTAATTTAGAATACTTAAATGCATCTTCTACCGCTTCTGCCCAATCTTCTCTTGCTAAATCTGATACAACAACTTTTTTTGCTCTTTTTTCTTCTAGAATTTTTGCCATTTCTTTTGCTGCAATTAACGTATTTCCATATATACTTGCTACTGCAATAAATACTCCTTCTTCTTCTGGCTCATACTTACTCCAAATGTCATATTTATTTATATAATACTCTAAGTTTTCTTTTAATATTGGCCCATGTAATGGACAAATCATCTTTATATCTAATGTAGCAGCCTTTTTTAACAATGCTTGTACTTGTGCTCCATATTTTCCTACTATTCCAAAATAGTATCTTCTTGCCTCACAGTCCCATTCTTCTTCATGTTCTAATGAACCAAATTTTCCAAATCCATCTGCTGAGAATAATATTTTTTCTGTTTGTTCATATGTTACCATTACCTCTGGCCAGTGTACCATAGGAGCCATAAAAAATTGTAATTTATGTTTTCCTATATCTAATACGTCTCCTTCTGTTACTATTACTTTTCTGCTACTTAAATCTATATCATTAAAGAAATTTGTAAGCATATTAAATGTCATTTGATTTCCTACTAATTTCATATTTGGATATTCTTTAGCAAGTGTACCTATATTATATGCATGGTCTGGCTCCATATGTGAAATAATTAAATAATCTGGATTTTCTCCTCCTAATGCTTTTGTTAAATTTTCTTTCCAAGCATTAGTTACTTTTTCATCTATTGTATCTAATACTACATTTTTATTATCTTTTATTAGATATGAATTATAACTCATTCCATTCTCTAATACATATTGACCTTCAAATAATTTCAAATCATTATCATTTGCACCAATCCAAGTTATATCTTCTGATATTTTCATATCTACCATTATATTTTCCTCCTTTTTACATATTCATTTTCATTGTATAATAGTATACCATACTTTTCTAAATCTGTGTACTGTTTTTGCTTATTTTTATATAAAAAGAAAGAAACTAAGAAAACATATTTTAGTTGTTTTTTTGCATAATAAATAACTTTTATAAAAAAAAGGCCAGCTCCTATACGAAGTTGACCTTTTTTCTTTGTGACTATATCTAAAGAATGAAAGCATCCGAGCCGTCTTCAGCTCTGATAATCTTAAGTGCAGGGAAAACATAGTGTTCCCCCCTACTAAGCTTTGGTAAACCTTTTATCACCTGCCTTAGATTATCTTCGATGTAAGACATACCATTACGCGGTCGATTTCTTAGGATAACTGGCTCGTATGTTCCCTGGAACATAATTATTGCAAGCGGATCATTAATCTCCCTTAGACGCCTACTAACATAGCTCTTGTACTCTTCCTTGAAACGATTTTTCACTTCTGAAGTTGCTGACCACTTTTTAGACCTAGTTGCAATGCATAGTGCATCAGCAATAGCATCATAGTTGATTACATACCACCTTTTTACATCATCCTCGTGATGGTATTCTTTCATCATTTCAACAACATAGTCATAGTCACTCTTAAGCATTATTCCTCCCAAAAAAATATTTTTCCTAGGCTTACAAACCAAAGATGCAAAATGGAGTGTATACATCCTGCATACTACTATTATAGCACATTCTAGCTTTTTTGTAAATTTAAACTTCTAATTTACTCAACCTCAAAATAAAGTATTGACTCTATATCTTCCTTGGTTAAATTACTATAATCTTGAATCATTATCCAATATAAATAATTGTTGTTTATTTGTGTAGTAAAGAAAATTCCACTAGGATTTAAGTTATAAAAATAATTTTTTCCATTATAAACAAAATAATTAAAAGTATCATATTCTCTACTTATTGTTGGCTCTTTTGTATTTATTATTGTATTCATACTACTTAGTATGCTACTACTTTCCTCTGCCATTGACTCAACAGTTATAGAAATAGCACCTTTCTTATGGCTTGTAGCACTTCCGACACACAAATATATTGCCTGTTTATTCGTTTGATTTTGTATAAGATCTGGTACATACAAATTCTCTGATGGATAAACATTTACTTTGCATCTTCCATTATAAGCTGAACAACTTTTACTCTTTTGTAAACTATATGATGTCCCATTAATCTTGCCTAAAATACCTACTACTTTAAAACTAGGACCGAAAATAGACCATAACCAAATTGCCAATATTAAGACAATTATAATTATTACTATACATATTATTTTTACAACTTTTTTTGTTTTAAAAAAATTTGATACTCTTCCCATAATAATCCACCTTTTATTTCTACTATTTCTTTTACACTGTATAGCCTAATTGACTAAAAATCAAACAAAAACGAAGTATCAAAGGTACAAAAATAAAAATAAACCAAAATAGTCTAAACATTGTCGTTGTAATAGCCTTTTTTATAAAATCATGAGCAATATTCTTCACATTTGTTGGTGGCATATAATCTGCTATATAGTCAGTTTCTATTACAAGAATTTAAAATTTAATAATAATAAAAATTAGTGTAACAGTTATCGTTACTTTTAATGTTGTTATTAATTTCTTTATATCATTTATAATAACATATATTTTTTTATTATTTATAATTGTATTTACATATTTATTAATTACTAATAATAAGATGTTTATAGTTAGTAATACCATTACAGCAATAATTATTGAGGAATAATATATCTAATTTTATATGTATATACTATACAAAATTTTAAGTTCGTAAGTTGTTATAAGATTGGTGCCAAAAAGCAGAATCGAACTGCTGACCTACGGGTTACGAATCCGTTGCTCTACCAACTGAGCTATTTTGGCATATATTGAATACAAAAATTATTATAACTTAAAACACTAAAAAAATCAACAGCTTATGCCATTGATTTTTTTAAATTATCCCATATTTTATTCATTCTAATAAAATCATTATAATGTTCTTCTACTTTACTATCATATTCATCTAATTGTTTTACCAAATTTTCAAAATTACTTTGGTCAAATAAATGATCTATTCTTCTAATACTTCTTTTTAACTTTACTTTTATCTTTCTTATTTGATAATCATAATCTTCTCTATTTAATATATATATTAATAATGGCTTATATTTAATCCATCCTTGACAGGCTTTAAAAAATCTTTTTTCCACATTTTTATCGTTAGCCTTTATTAATTTAAACTTTTCTGGATAATCTCCTTCCATTATTTTCTTATATTTTAAAAATCCATCATGAAAATGATATACCGGTACTTTTATTACTTTGGAATTTTCTAGATTCATAGAAAAAAATGTGTCTTCTCCTCTTGCTAATGGTGGATTATAAAAAGCTGGTATTTTATCTATATGTTGTAAATTTAAACATAAAGTAGAACCTGCAACAAATTTATTTCCATCCTCTCCTCTTAATTCATAAGCACCTTGTCCATTTGCTAAATTACTTTTTGCAAATGTTACACCATTATCTTTCTTAAATTTTTCATTTATAGATTTATATGAAACTAATTCATTGCTTATTGCTTCTATAAAGTCTTGAATATTGTCCTCCTCAATGTTATCACTTACATTTAAATAAGGAATTGGTGAAATATATCCGACAATGATATCCAATTGTTACATCAGCATTATTTTTCTTCATCTCTTCAATATGTTTTATAACATTATCTTGTTTTTTCCAAATAATTTTATTCTCTTCTTTAATGCATGCTACTGGGTATTCATCATCATCCCAAAATAATAAATAATCCATTTTATTCTTTAATGCAAAATATAATACTGTATTTCTTCCTTTAGCATGTCCATTACCAAAGAATAATTCTGCTTCATCATATGAAAGAATATTTTGTTCTTCTAACTTTTTCTTTTCTTCTTCTCTTTCTTCTGGTGATATGTAAACAATATTAAACTTATTAAAAACATCTGGATTTATTTTATAAAACTCTTCTTTTGGTGTTCCTTGATATGTTGTATCATATAATATAAAAAATGTTACTTTCATATTATAATTTGTCTTTTCAATCTGTTTTAATATGTCCTTATAATAACTATTAATAACATCACACACATTTGCCCTTCCTGTTACAAATCCAATACCTACATTAATTTCATCATCACTTTTCATAACGTTTTCTCCTAAAACTAAATTTCCCTTTTATTTTCATATACATCTTATTATACATCTTAAAACTAAAAAAGTTACATTTTTAATGTAAAATTTTTATTAATTTTTTATTAATTTATTTTATACAATTTCATTTAAAATTTTCTATAAAAAAAAGAGTAGCGACTGCATTTTGTTACTTTCTCTACTCTCTTTACTCTCTACAATTATTTTATTTAATTAATACATTCCTTCCATTCCTGCTCCTGCATCATTATGTTTGCAACTGCATTTTTCTTCTGGTGCATCTGTTACTAAACTTTCTGTTGTAAGAACCATAGATGCAATTGATGCTGCATTTTGAAGTGCACTTCTTGTAACTTTAGTTGGATCTACAATTCCTGCTTTCTTCATATCAACATATGTTTCTGAACTTGCATCAAATCCTATTCCCTCTTTTTCAGATTTAACTTTTTCTACAATAACAGCTGGTTCTAATCCACTATTTCTAGCTATTTGTTTTGCTGGCTCTTCTAATGCTTTTAATACAATTTCAGCACCTAATTTTTCTCCATCTTTTAAAGTATCTACTAATTTTTGAACTTTAGCTGTAACATTTAGAAGTGCTGTTCCTCCACCTGCAACTATTCCTTCTTCTACTGCAGCCTTTGTTGCAGATAATGCATCTTCTATTCTTAATTTTTTATCTTTCATTTCAACTTCTGTTGCTGCTCCTACTCCAATTACTGCAACTCCACCTGCAATTTTAGCAAGTCTTTCTTGTAATCCTTCTTTATCATAATCACTTTTTGTTTCATTTATTTGAGCTTTTATTTGTGCTACTCTATCTGCAATTTTTTCTTTATCTCCTGCACCATCTACTATAATTGTATTTTCTTTTTGAACTTTTACTTGTTTTGCTCTACCTAATTGTTCTATTGTTGTATCTTTTAATTCTAATCCTAAATCAGATGTTATAACTTCTCCTCCTGTAAGTACAGCAATATCTTGAAGCATTGCTTTTCTCTTGTCTCCAAATCCAGGAGCTTTAACTGCTACAACATTTAATACACCTCTTAATTTATTTAGGATTAATGTAGATAAAGCTTCTCCTTCCATATCATCACAGATTATTAATAATTTTCCTGATTCTTGCATTAAGCTCTCTAATAATGGTAATATTTCTTGAATATTACTAATCTTTTTATCTGTAATTAATATATATGGATTATCTAAAACTGCTTCCATTTTTTCTGTATCTGTTGCCATATATGGTGATAAATATCCTTTATCAAATTGCATACCTTCAACAACATTTAATTCTGTATTTGATGTTTTAGATTCTTCTATTGTTATAACTCCATCTTTAGAAACTTTTTCCATTGCTTCTGCAATTAATTCTCCAATTTCAGTATTATTTGCAGATATACTTGCAACTCTTGCTATATCTTCTTTTCCATTGACTTCTGAACTTATTTCTTTTAATCCTTCTACTGCAGTATCAACAGCTTTATCCATACCTCTTTTTATAGCCATAGGATCTGCTCCTGCTGCTACGTTTTTTACACCTTCTTTAATCATACTTTGTGCTAAAACAGTAGCTGTTGTTGTTCCGTCTCCTGCTACATCATTTGTTTTAGTTGAAACTTCTTTTACTAAACGAGCTCCCATATTTTCAAATTTATCTTCTAATTCTATCTCTTTTGCTATTGTTACACCATCATTAGTAATAAGTGGTGCTCCATAACTTTTGTCTAGAACTACATTTCTTCCTTTTGGACCAAGTGTTACTTTAACTGTGTCTGCTAATTTATTAACACCTTCTAATAAAGATTTTCTTGCATCTTCTCCGAATTTAATCATCTTTGCCATTTTATATCATTCCTTTCTCAAAAAAAATTTTTTATTTTATTATTCAACTTTTGCTAATATATCATCTTGTCTTACTATTACATAATCTATACCTTCAAATTTTATTTTTGTTCCTGAATATTCTGAAACTATAACATTATCACCTTTTTTAACTTTCATTTCTTCTTTTTTTCCATCTATTATTTCTCCAGGACCAACTTCAATTACTTCTGCTATTTGTGGTTTTTCTTGTGCTGCCCCTGCTAAGATAATTCCACTTTTAGTTGTTTCTTCGCCTTCTTTCATTTTAATTAATACTCTACTTCCTAATGGTTTAATCATGCTTATTACCTCCTTTTTATTTTTAGCACTCTTTATATTTGACTGCTAATACTTTATACCCTATTTTGCTAATTGTCAATACATATTTTTAAAATTTCACAAAATATTCACATTTTATTTTATTCACTTGTAATTTGAATTATTACAAAAATAAAAGAACCCTCTATTTCTAGAGGGAAAGATTAAATCTTTTTTAAAAAGTTATTTAAACTTTCTTTTTGGTTTACTTACATATTTTCTAGCTCGTCAGCAAAAGCTTGTGTTAAGATTTCTGTATAGGCTTCATATATTTCATCTCCATATTTACAATATTTACAAATGAAGTTCATTATCTGACCGTCATTTTCTGGTACAGTCCAATATCCTACAAATGTTGTATATGTTTCTATTACTGCATCAAAGATATCCTGGTCTTTTTCTCTATGTAGATATTGTACATATTTTACAAAGTCCTCTCCGTAACCTAGGTCTTCATTGCTTATTTCTGTAGGTGCTTCTTCATACTCGTCTTCAGCTTTATCACTCCTAAATGCAATATCCAAACTATCAAGAAGTTTGACTATTTCTTTTGTCCTTTCCTTATGAATAGCATCCTCTTCTTTTTTTTCTTCAAGCACTTGCACTGTAAAGTCTATTAGTAGCTTTTCAATAATTTCTTCTACTTTTATAACAAAAGAATTTTCTGCTGTTATAAACTGGCAAAACTCTTGTATCGATATCCTAATTCCCCTAAATTCTGTTTCTTTGGTACAGCCAAATGCTCTAAAAAGCTTTTCTTTAAAGTTTGAATCATTTTCGAAACACCCAGAAATAAATTGGGCATATTCTTTTTTGTGTAAAATAATTACATACACATTATCTTCGTCTTCGGTTATATCAGTTGGAATTTCTATATATGCAAAACCATCTTTGAAGTCATCAATAAATACTTCTATCCCATCCTCAGTTAAAAATCCAAAGCTTTTCCGAACGCCAATGATATTAATTCTCATTATGTTTCCTTTCTTTTTATAAGTAAACCTCCTACATTACGTATTTGTATTATATATACTATTTACATAAAAGTCAATTGTTTAGCATAAAAAGAACCCTCTATTTCTAGAGGGAAAGATTAAATCTTTTAAAAGTTATTTAAACTTTTTTGCTACTTTACTTAAAAATCACCTAAGCTTTCACCAAATTTTCTTGTTTGTATATCAATATAAGCTTTTATAATCTCTTCTCCATACAAGCAATACTTACAAAGAAATTGTACTTCGTTTATGCGTCCTGCAACATCTTCTCCTATTTCTTCAAATGCCTTATATGCTTTTTCTACGCTTTTACTAATATTTTGTCCATTTTCAATTACCAAATATTGTACATATGCTACAAAATTTTTTGCATAACTATAAAGATTTTCTTCACAGTTTTCTTCGTATTTTTCTTTTGCTCTTTTACTCGTGAAAACTATGTCTTCTACATTATAGAGAACTTTATTTAGTTCATCTACATTACTATTTAATCTGTCTACTTCTTCGTTTAAACCTTTTTTTATAGCTGTGGCAAATTCTGAAGCAAGAGTTATAATAGCCTCTTCAATATCAAATACAGAAGATTTTTCACTTGTAATTAGGCAATATTTATCTCTTATTTTAAGCTTAAAACCAAGAAATTCTGTGTCTTTACTACATCCATATGCTCTAAAAAGCTTTTCTTTGAAATTAGACTCTTTAGAAAAACTTCCAGCTATAAAGGAAATAAAATCATCTTTATACATAATAGAGATTATTATTTTACTTCCTTCACGAAATGTACTTACTGGAATCGAAATTTCCGCAAAACCATTATTAAAGCCTTCTACTAAAACATCATACTGTCCATCTATTCTTACAAAAACAAAATACTTCTCCACTTCTCCGATTGTAGTTATCATTTTTAGTCCTTTCTTAAGTAAAGTATTTACAGTAGATGTTTGTATTATATATACAATTTACATAAAAGTCAATTATTTTTAAATAAAAGGAGACTTTCTTAAATTAAGAAAATCTCCTCTTCATAAGAAAACTAATTCTTATGTTCCTAACTATTAAAGGCTATTTAGGAAATTATTAAGTTCTCTTTCTTGTCTTTTTTTAAACCAATCTTCTAGCATTTCTCCATATCTCCAGCACCTTTTAAGAATTTCAATTGCTTTATAAAGCATATTTTCTGTAAATTCTTCAAACAAAAGAGTTCCGTCATATGCCTTATCAAATGCAGAATATGTAGAACTATTCTTCTTTTCAATTAGAAATTGTACATATTTTGCAAAAGTAATAGCTACTGCAACAATTTTCTCTCCTTCTTTTCCTTGGTCTGTCATCCAAGCTATCCAACTCACCCACATATTTCCAGATGCTCTATCTTTAACAACTATTTCTTCATTTTTTATTGCATTATTAATATTTGTTATGATTTCACGTTGCTTTTCAAATTCTTTTTGAATATCTTCCTTGAAATCTTTCCAGAAATCTTCAGTGGCTTTTCTTAAAAACTCAGAAATGCCAGATATACTTGCATTTTCTCTTGTAAAAGCAAATTTTTTATTAAATACACTTATTTCTATTCCTTTAAGCCATCCTTCTTCTCCTTGGTTATACGCTTTTCCAACAATTCTCTCAAAATTTGAATATTTGTCAAAGCAACCAACAAGAAGTCTAGCTACTAGTTCAGGTGTATCTTCAAAACTAAAATCAACTTTTACAATTCCATTACTAACTTCTGTAACTTCTATTTCTTTTCCATCCTCAGTTGTAAAAACGCAAATCCTTTTGAAATCATCATTAATGTAAGTTGACATTGCATTTCCCTTCTAATAGTTAGTTAAACAATAATACTTTAATATCTTATCACAAATTAACATAAATTTCAACTTTTTCTAGTTGCTAAATTTTTAGTTTTATAGTATAA
>CALXAY010000032.1 GCA_944386415.1 uncultured Clostridia bacterium
GTTGTACATTAAGAGGCTATGTAAGAGTAAAGTATATGTTGTGTCTACATAGTTGCTTTTACTTTTTCAATTCACTTATAACATGTTAGAGAGGTTCTCCTCTCTTTTTATTTGACTTTTTTATATAAATCTTTTATAATGTTTATGTAAACGTAAATGTGTTGAAAGGATTAGAAATGCTTAAGTCTATCTTCAAGAAGAATTTTTTTAACTACATTGATAATGAGAAAGAATGGAAAAATGTTATAGCTTATTATTATTACACAGTATATATACTTTCTATTTATGTTTTAGTTTTAATTATCCTCATTCCATTGGCTTTTGTCTTTGATTGTCTGATTACGTTTTTCAATTTTAATTTTTGGCTTTGCTTGTTTATATTGATTACATTTGGGATTATACTTGCATTTGTATTTAGTAAATTTTATGATAAAATCCCTCTACTTTCTAAGCTAGATACTTTATTATATTTCAACATTTATACTAAGAAAGGAAAAGCAATCAAGAGACAACAATTTAATATAATAAAGAAAAACTACTACGAACTTTATAGGCTTCTTTCTTTACAAAAAGCCGCTGGTGAGTGTTATGCCGTTTCTTATGAGTTACTCAAACTCTTCAAAAAAGGTATGATTGTTTTTCTAGCTATTACTGATGATAACAGTTCTGCAAATGAAAACTCTAATTATCATATGCATGTACTTTATGTAAATAATAATGATGCATTTGACACTGATTTTTGTTTGCAAATTCCCTATGATTTATTCATTTCTATTTATAAAGCGAAGATTTTTAAGACATTTTCTTTCGATGATGTAAAAAATCTTACATTTTGGGAGTTCCGTGATAAATTTCATCATCAGTTAGTAGATTTTTGTAGAACAAATAAAATTTTTCTCTGGACTAACTGTCCAGTAATCTAATAGACAAAGCATTTATCCCCTAGTGACTAACTAATCACTAGGGGATTTTCCTTTTAATTTTTCTGTTTTGATGTATCTGCCCATCTTAGCATCTTTATATCTTTATATTTACTTAAAACTTCTTTATATTTATCATATTCTTCTTCCCATAATTCATTTGGGACATTATCAAAAACTTTAAATATCTTTTCAGCTTCTGATAAATAAATTACTTGTTCTTGCGGTGACATATTCTCATATTGTTTTGCAAATTTATATAGTTTATCTAGCATTTGGTTTGCTTCAATAAATGACCAAAAATCTTTTACTTTCATTCCAAATAATTTTATCTGTAATACAGCATATGCTATCAATGCAAATATAAGAAATATTAATATATATATTACTGCCAATATTGCTGTCATTTTTCCACCTCTTCATTTTTCCTTTTGTACTTTTTCATTATAGCACTTATTATTTTTTTTTGCAAACATTTTCCTTCTATTCTATCTAGATTTTATAAATCCTTTGTGCTATAATAAGACTGTTTTATTTTTATATTCTTTTTATTAGATTGTATGAATAAATTATCTTTATAATAATTAATGTTTTAGGAGAAGGAATTATGGATAATCATGAAGAAAAATTTATTGTAACAAAACGAGCTGGAATTTTAGGTATGGCTCGGAAATATATTTTTACTTATTATAAAGGCAAGTATAGGTTTTTTGTGTAGAAGTCAAGCTATGATAGCAGATAGTTTTAATAGTGCACGGTGATATATTTGCATCTCTTATGACTTTTATTGGTAACCGTATTGCAAGTACTCCAAATGATGAAGATCATAACTTAGGTCATGGAAAAGCAGAATATATTTTTTCCATGTTTATTAGTATAGCAATGATATTAGTTGCTGCCAAATTACTTTTTGACTCCATATCAAGCTTAATGTTAGGAGAAAAACTTTCATTTTCTTGGTTTTTAATATTAGTTTGTATAATTACAATAGTAACTAAATTGTGTTTATATTTATATACTCATTCTATAAACAAAAAACATCCAAGTATCTTACTTGAAGCAAGTATGAAAGACCATAGAAATGACTGCGTTATAACTACTTTTACTCTAATTTCTGTAGTCCTTACTCTTTTTGGTATATATTGGTTTGATGGTGTCGTAGGTATTTGCATTTCTTTATGGATATGTTATACAGGAATTACAATTTTTATTGAAAGTTATAATGTTTTAATGGATATTAGTGTAGATAGTAAAACAAAAGACTTAATTTTGGAAATAGCTCACAGCTTCAAAGAAATTCAAGATGTAAAAGATATTGTTTCAACTCCTGTTGGAGATAAATATTTAATATTTATTACAATAGGTTTAGATGGCAATATGACTACTTTTGAAAGTCATCACTTAGCAGATGAATTAGAAAAATCAGTTACTAAATTAGATAATGTTTATAAAACGGTTGTACATGTTGAACCACAATAAAAGGAGCTTATAGCTCCTTTTTTAATATCCCCTTTGATTTTGCAATCTTGGATCTTCAAATTCTTCATCTAATTCCTCTACAACTTCTTGTGGAGTTTTTTCTATATCTGCATTTTGCTTTTCTATATATCTTTTTCTTGCATGTTCTTTATCTGGTGTTCCATCATCATTATAAAATCCCCATCTAATAGCTAGGTCATCAAATGTAATTTCTGTTCCATCTTCTAAAAGAATTTTATCATCTATATGCATATGTGATTTTGTTTCTAAATCTCCATCCACATCTCTTTCATCCATTTTCACATCATCTTCTGGATGTTTTTTTGCTTCTTCTAAATTTTTTTCTACAGTATCTTCTCCTTCTTGTTCATATTCACCAATTACACTTCTTGTACTTGTATCTGATACAAATGTTGTATTTGAATCTCTAAGTTGTACTCCCATTGTTTGTGTTGAATCTCTTGATTCTTCTCCTATATTTACTTCTACTCTTCCATATTCATTATTATCAATTTGTATTATTTTATCTCCTATTGAATATTCACTTAAAACACTATCATATTTTACAGTTCCATCATCTCTTACTTGATATTTTTCTTCTCTTGGGTCATTTCCAGAACTATCTTTTTGCTCTAATTCTGGTATATATTTTGCTAATGGCTCAACTTCTCCTTTACTATTTATTATTACTAAAGAGTATCTCGTTGTATTATTTTTCATTCTGTTTCCTTCTGAATCTTTCAGCATATTCATATCATCTGATTCTATTACACCTAATTCTTTAACATCTGCTGGGATCCTTCCACTTAGCCATTTTCTTATGTCATGCATATCGTTTGCTCTTTCACTTAATTCAATAGTCTGCTTAATAGATACATCTTTTGTTTTAACAGCTTCATCTTTTTCATCTAATTCTTCAGAATCGTTTCTTTTTCTATCTTCTTTTCCTTCTTCTTTCTTTTCTTCTTCATCTTCACTTAATTCAATTCTTCTTATATCTCTTACATGTAAGTTTCTGTCTCCAAGTTCTCTAATATAAGTATCAATTTTCCTTGTTATGTTACTTTCATGCTCTAAATCTTTTCTTGATAATCCATCAATTGTATCTTTAATTTGAGATTTTACTTCATTATCTAATGAATTTTCTAACATGAGTATATTATCTTGCATTACATTTGTATCTAATACACCTATTTTTACATTTCCTATATAATATTCAAATAAATCATCTTGTTTTCTAACTATTACTTCTGCAATCCTTCCATCTTCTAACTTAATTCTCATACTATCAACTCCTAAATAACCTCTCCAATTAAATCATAACTGTTTACCTTTATTACTTTACAATTTACAAATTTATTAATCAATTCTTTATCTTTTAATTTATCATCATTTTTTATATATATAAGCCCATCTATATCTGGAACATTTTCAATTGTCCTTCCAATATAATATTTTCCATCAAATGAAATATTTTCTATTAATACTTCATAAACTTTAGCTATTTTCTTTTCTAGATTTTCTTCTGAAATTTTTTGTTGTTCTTTCATTATCTTATTATATCTTGAAGTTTTTGTATTTCCATGTATTTGCCAAGGAAGTCTTGCAGCTGGTGTTCCCTCTTCTTTAGAATATTTAAAAACTCCCAATTTATCAAACTTAGCTATTTTTACAAAATCTAATAATTCATTAAATTCTTCATTTGTCTCTCCCGGAAATCCAACAATTAGACTTGTTCTTAATGTTACATCTGGTATTTTACTTTTTATCTTAGAAATTAATTCATTTATTTGTTTTTTATTTGTCTTTCTATTCATTCTTTTCAAAACATTATCTGATATATGTTGAAGTGGTATATCAAAATATTTTGCAATCTTAGGATTTGTAGCTACAACATCAATTAATTCATCTGTTATTCCTTCTGGATAGCTATATAAAAATCTAATCCATTTGATACCATCAATTTTGCTTATATCATCTAACAAATTTGCAAGCTTACTCTTACCATATATATCAACACCATATTTTGTAGTATCTTGTGCAATTACAATTAATTCTTTTATTCCATTTTTAGCTAAATCTTTTGCTTCTTCTATTATATCTTCTTTTTTTCTACTAACAAAAGGGCCTCTTATATATGGAATTGCACAATATGTACATCTATTACTACAACCTTCACCTATTTTTAAATAAGCATAATTTTCTCCTGTAGTTATTGTTCTATCTAAATACTCTTCTTGTGAAAACATAGGCATTGGCGGAATTTCAGATATCTTAGTTATTTTCTTAGTTTTTGATTTTTCAACAATATCTCTTTTTACTAAATCTTCTATCTTCTCCCAAAGGATATCATATTCATCAAGTTTTATCCATAAATCTACTTCTGGAAGTAATTTTACTAATTCATCATAATATCTCTGTACTAAACATCCAATTACTATTAAATACTTACATCTTCTATTTTTATATTCTGCCATCTCTAAAATTGTATTTATTGCTTCTTCTTTTGCTGAATCAATAAAACCACAAGTATTAATAACTAGTATATCTGCTTTTTCTTCATCATTTACAATTTTATAATTATGTTCTTTGAACTTTCCAATTGTTATTTCTGTATCTATTAAATTTTTACTACATCCAAGCGATATAAATCCTACGTTCATTTCTACCTTCCTTTTTATTCTTTATGACTACATATATGTTTTCTTGTCATTTCCATTAAATCTAGTTTTGTAAATCCTTCTACTTGCGTCTTGGTTCTATCCTTCTTTAATTCCTCTTTTAATAATTCTACTATTTTATTTTTATCCTTAATATTTCGCATATCTATATAGTCAATTATAATTATTCCACCAGTATCACGTAATCTTATTTGTTTTGCAATTTCAACAGTTGCTTCTTTATTTACTTTAAATATTGTCTGCTCTAAATTTTTATTTCCTGTATATTTTCCTGTGTTTACATCTATAGCTGTTAGTGCCTCTGTTTTGTCTATTGTTATAAATCCTCCGCATTTTAGCCAAATTTTTCTATTTTTTGCTTTTTCTAATTGTTTTTCTATTTCATATAAATTAAAAATATTATCTTTTTCTTCTAATTCTATTTCTATATTTTTGTATTCTGGATTTTCCTCTAATATTTTTTCAATATTTTCTTTTTCTTTTCGATTATTTACAATAACTTTATTAATGTCATTTGCTACTAAATCAATTAATATTTTTTCTAAAATATTCTCACTTTCATATAAAAGTTTGGGATTATTATTATTAGGATCTATATTTGTTTTTATTATTTTATTCCATTTTGCTTCAATTTTCTTTATATCTTCTATTATTTCTTTTTCTTTACCTTCTGCAGATGTTCTAATTATTGCTCCATTATTCTTACTTAAATTTTCTTTTACTAATTTTATTAATCTTTCTTGTTCTTTTTTATTTTCTATTTTCTGTGATATAGTTACTATATTAGTATTTGGCATTAAAACTATATATTTACTAGGTAGATTTATATGTGTAGATACTCTTGCTCCCTTTTTTTCGTTGCTATCTTTTTTTACTTGTACTAATATTTTTTGATTTGGTTTTAAAACATCTTTAATATCAATATTCATGTCTACTTCTTCTTTAGTCTCATCCACTTTAGGTAATACATCTTTTAGATGAATAAAACTATTTTTTTCTGTACCTATATTTACAAAAGCTGACTGCATTCCTTTTATTATGTCTTTTACTATTCCTATATATATATTTCCTTCTTTTCTACTTTTTTTGTCATTTTCTTCATAATATTCTACTAATATTCCATTTTCTACTAAAGCTATTTCTTTTCCCGCTTTATTTTTTCGCACAAATATTTCTGTCATTTTTACCTTCCTCTTTTAATTAAATTTATTCATTGCATTATCTATTCCATTTTTTATTATCTCAATGGCTGCATCTTTTGCAATATTAGTTGATTTATCTAATATTTCTTTTTCTTCTTCTGGTATTGCACCAATTACATATTTTACAAAGTCTTCATCATCTGGTCTTCCAATTCCTATTCTTATTCTTGGAAATTCTGTTCCTAAATACTTAACAACTGATTTCATTCCATTATGTGATCCAGGATTTCCTTTCTTTCTTATTTTTATACTTCCTAATTCTATATCCATGTCATCATATATAACTATTATATTAGTATTTTCTACTTTATAAAAGTCTACTGCTTCTTTTATACTTTCTCCACTTAAATTCATAAATGTTTGTGGCTTTAATAATATTACTTTTTGACTTTCTATTATTCCAGTACCATATAAACCTCTAAATTTCTTTTTATTTACTTCCATATTATATTCTGAAGCTATTTTATTTACAGTATCAAATCCCATATTATGTCTTGTATTTTTATAATCTTCTTCTGGATTTCCTAGTCCTACTATTAAATACATTATTTTTCTCCTATTTTTCAATTTTATACCTATATATTTTACATTGTTTTTAATTTTTTTTCAAGTATTTTAAAAGTGTTCAATAACTTTTTATATGTTATTAAACACTTTTATTTTTCATTACTGTACTTTTATATATGTATCAGCTTTAAGATTTGGTATTGAATTTTCTGCATATTCTACTCCCAAAGTATTTTTCCAAACTCCTTGTGGAAATGAACACCAAGATGTTCCATTTCCTAATTTATTAAACTTATTTCCTACTGTTATTTTAATTAATCCATCCATCCCATTAAAAATATTGTAAACATTTGTCGAAGAAGATGTATCCCAATTGGTTATATCTAATTCTTCAATTGATGTACATCCGTCAAACATACATGCAAATGTTTTCACTTTAGCTGTATTCCAATTCTTTACATTAACATTTTTTAATGATTTGCAGTTATAAAACATATAACTAAAATCTGTTATATCTTCTGTATTCCAGTTTCCTATATCTCCTAAAGTTTCTAATTGTGTACATTCCCCAAACATATTATAACATGTTGCACTTTTTAAATTCCAATCTTTTAAATTTAAAGATTTTATAGATGTACAATCTATAAACATTCCATTAAAGTTTTCTCCTTTTTCTACATTCCAGTTACTAATATTTATATTTTCAAGTAAAGTACAATTTTGAAACATCCAAGAAAAGTCTGTACAACTTTTCGTATTTAAATACTCTGTTTCTATAACTTTTAATAATTTGCATCCGTAAAATAATCCATTCATTTTTTTACATTCTCTTGTATCTACTTTTTCTAATCCTTTAATCTCTTTACAATTTTCCATACCTGCAAACCAACTTTCCATGGTTGTAGGTTTTATTATATCAATAAATTC
The DNA here is from genome assembly GCA_944386415.1 of uncultured Clostridia bacterium. Lineage (GTDB taxonomy): Bacteria > Bacillota > Clostridia > TANB77 > CAG-508 > CAG-269. The sequence goes on from CALXAY010000032.1 coordinate 7,717, forward strand.
TATAGTCTCTATATTATCTTTTAAATCATTCCATAGTCTATCACTTCCTCCTATATTTTCAAAATCTGTATAACTTGCAATAAATTTTTTACTTTCATCTACTTTATTTCCTCTTTGAAAAACCATTTCATATGCATTTTGTATTCCATCTTGTGTTTTAGTTCCTTTATCATAAATAATTACATATGCTGGCTTTGTCATATCACTTGCTAATTCTACTTCTCCATTTAAAAACACATTAATTTTCTTGCCATCTACAATTATTTCAAGAGGAAAACTATCTCTAGTTAAGTTTGTTAAACTTGTTTCTATTCCTTGAACTTTATTTAATTCATCTTCCAAATTAGTTATATTTAATCCATTTTCGTTTATACAACTTGTGATTGCTAATTTAACTTTTTCAATTGCTCCTGATTCTTCTGTTCTATTTTTAGCATTTTTTGCTTGCAAAAGTATTCCGTTTTCTCCTGTTAACATTACAATTGAAACACTCGCAAGTATTAACAATACTATTATTGTAATTATTAACGCAATAAGAGTAATACCTCTTTCTTGATTTTTATTTATTTCAATTTCTTTCTGTTCTTTTACTTTTTTCATCAAAAATTCCTCCTTCGTTTATTTCTTATTTGATTTTCCAATTAGATTTTGTAGTGTGTATTAATTATACACATTATAACATCAAAATTATTATAAAATCAATAGAATAATAAAAATTTTATTTAGTATTTTTTGATTTTGGAGGATTTACTCTATGAAAAGATTTAATGATAATCGTAATGTTATTGGTGATTTTATAAAAACTTATAGAGAAAAAAAACATTGTTCTAAAATGGAATTATCTAGAAAGTTAGAATTGTTAGGAATTGAATTAGATAGATTTGAACTATATAAAATAGAAACAAATAAAAAAAGTGTTAAAGATTTTGAATTAATTGCTTTATGCATTGTTTTAGATATAGACTTTGAAGATTTAAAAAAATTAATTGAAAATTATTAGAAGCATATTATGCTTCTATTTTTTGAAGTATTTTAAAAGTGTTCAATAACTTTTTATATGTTATTAAACACTTTTAAATCAAATAAATTTTTTAAAATACATTACTATTTCTTCTTTGTTACTATATTGTATATTCTACCTGGCACATATATTTCTTTTATTACATCATTATTTTCATGAATTTTGATGACTTTTGGATCTTTTTTTATTACTTCTAATATTTCTTTTTCACCAAGTTCTGCACTTACTGTAACACAGCATTTTAATTTTCCGTTTACTTGAATTGGAATCTCTTTATTTCCACCTTTTAATTCTTCTTCCGAAACATTTGGCCATTTTTGATTATATACAAAGTCTTGTTTTCCTAATATCTTCCATTGTTCTTCTGCAAAGTGTGGTGCTAAAGGTGCTAACAATGTAATTAATGTTTCTACTGTTTCAACTAATACTTTTTTATTAATTTTAGTTTCTTTCATATACTCATTTATTTTATTTGATAACTCCATACTTCTTGCGATTGCAGTATTAAATCTGAAATCATCAATATCTTCAGTCATTTCCTTTATAGTTTGATTTTTTGTTCTAAGTAGCTCTTTTTCCTTATCTTCTATTTTTTCTATATCACTTTCTTCTTTTTTCAATTCATTAGTATTTTCTATTATTTTTTCAATTCTAGTAAAATACCTAACCATTGCTTCAATTCCTTTTTCGTTCCAAGGTCCTCCTTGTCTATAGTCAAAACCAAACATTATATACATTCTAAATACATCAGAACCATATTCGTCTATATATTCTTCTGGTGAAACTGTATTTCCTTTACTTTTACTCATTTTATTACCATCTGGTCCTAGTATCATTCCTTGATGTATTAATTTTGTAAATGGTTCATCAAAACTCAAATATCCTAAATCTCTCAAAGCTTTTGTCATAAATCTAGCATATATTAAATGCATTGCTGCATGTTCTTTTCCTCCTACATAAACATCAACAGGATCCATTTTATTTACTATTTCTTTATTAAAAGCTTCTTTATCATTTTCACAATCTGGGTATCTTAAATAATACCAAGATGAGCATACAAATGTATCTAATGTATCTGCCTCTCTTGTTGCTTTTCCTCCACATTTAGGGCATGTACAGTTTATAAATTCTTTTGATTTTTTAAGTGGTGATTCTCCATCTGGTTTAAATTCTACGTCATGTGGCAATAGCACAGGTAAGTCTTCTTCTGGTACTGGAACTATTCCACATTTGTCACAATATATAATTGGAATAGGTGCTCCCCAATATCTTTGTCTTGAAACTAACCAATCTTTTAGTCTATAATTTATTGTTTTTCTACCTTCTCCTTTTGAAGCTAAATCTTCAGTAATTTGTTTTTTAGCTTCTTCTGAAGATAATCCATCATATTTTCCACTATTTATTAAAATTCCTTTTTCAATAAATGGTAATCTAACATCTTCTGAATTTTTATCTTTTATAACTTGTTTTATTGGTAAATTAAATTTAGTAGCAAATTCAAAATCTCTTTCATCATGAGCAGGTACTGCCATAACGGCCCCTGTTCCATAATCTTCTAAAACATAATCTGCTATCCATATAGGAACCTTATCGCCATTAATTGGGTTTATCGCATATGCTCCTGTAAAAACTCCTGTCTTTTCTTTTTCTGTAGATAGTCTTTCAATTTCACTTAATTTTGATGTTTGCTCTATATAACTTTCTACACTTTCTTTATATTCTTTTGTTGTAATTTCCTTAACAAGTTTACTTTCAGGTGCTAAAACTACATAAGTTACACCATTTAATGTATCTGGTCTTGTTGTAAATACTGTTATTTCTTTATTGTTTATACTTTTAAATACAATTTCTGATCCTTCAGATTTTCCAATCCAATTTACTTGAACTTTTTTAGTTGATTCAGGCCAATCTAATTTATTTAAATCTTGTAACAATTCTTCGGCATAATCTGTAATTTTGAAGAACCATTGTGCTAATTTTCTTCTTTTTATTTCTGAACCACATCTTTCACATTTTCCATTTATGACTTGTTCATTAGCTAATACAGTTTTACAACTATCACACCAGTTTACAGGGGCTTCTTTTTTATATGCTAGTCCTGCTTTATATAATTGTATAAAAATCCATTGTGTCCATTTATAATAATCTGGCATACATGTTTCTACAGTATAATTCCAATCATAACTTCCACCCATTTCTTCTAATTGGTGTTTCATAGCTTTTATATTTTTCTTTGTTGATTCTTCAGGATGTATCCCTGTTTTTATTGCATAATTTTCAGCTGGAAGTCCAAATGCATCAAATCCCATTGGATGAAAAACATTATAACCTTCCATTTTTTTAAACCTTGCAAAAGAATCTGCAGGTGCATAGTTAAACCAATGTCCTAAGTGTAACTTTGCTCCTGATGGATATGAAAACATTTCTAAACAATAAAGTTTCTCTTTCTTGCTATTCATATCAAATTTATAGACATTATTTTCTTTCCATTTTTCTTGCCATTTCATATCAACTTTTTTTGAGTATCTCATAAAAGTAATCACTCCTTTAATTTCCAATTATCTTAAATATAAATTTTCAAAATTTTTATATTTTAATTTATTTATTTTATATTCTATAATATCGTTTAATTAGCTTATTTCTAAAGAATTATTATATTTGTTTTTATCACAAAATGTACTTTTTGTCAATATTAACTCCACACTATTTGAATAATTTCTATTTAATAAAAAACTAATAATAAAAAAAATCCACGCTTCTTAGCGTGGTAATTATTTATTATTCTGCTGATTCTTCTGTTTGTTCTGGAGCTTCATAAGCTTCTAAAATAGCTTTTTGAATCTTCTCCCTAGTTTCAGCATTAATTGGATGAGCTATATCTTTAAATTCTCCGTTTGGAGTCTTTCTGCTAGGCATAGCTATAAATAATCCATTTTGGCTTTCGATAACTTTAATGTCATGTACTGCAAACTCGTTATCGAATGTTACAGAAGCAACAGCTTTCATTCTGTTCTCTGAATTTACTTTTCTTAAACGTACATCTGTGATTTGCATTTTGCGTGCACCGCCTTCCTTAAGTTTTAAAAATTTTGTACATACTATTTAATCTTATGTACATTTATATTATTCTTCATAAAAGAATTTTTTCCTTCTTTTTTTTACAAAAATTTTAATTTTATTTATATATGTATTGTAACCATTTTTTATTTTTTTAATAATATATAATACAAATTTATCTAAATACTTGAAATTTTAGTAATATAATTATATAATTTGATATCATAAAGGAGTTGTGTTTTTATGCCAAATATTGAACATATAAAAAAATATAAAAATATACATATGATTGGAATTGGCGGAATCAGTATGAGCGGAATTGCAGCAATTTTGCAAAACTGGGGCTTTACTGTTACAGGTTCTGATACTTCTGATTCTGAAGCAGTTCAACTATTATTAAAAAAAGGAATTAAAGTTGTTATTGGTCACAGCATAGAAGATGTTTCAAGTTCTGATGTTGTGATTTATTCTGCTGCAATAAAGCAAGATGATCCAGAAATGTTAGAAGCAAAAAGACTAGGTATTCCAACAATTGAAAGAGCTGACTTTTTAGGTGAAATTACTCGTTGTTATAAAGATACTATTTGTATTTCAGGAACACATGGGAAAACGACTACAACTTCTATGGTTTCACTTTGTTTTCTAGAAGCATTAAAAGATCCTAGTATTCAAGTAGGTGCTCTTTTAAAACCATTAAATGGAAATTATAGAGTTGGAAATAGTGAACATTTTATAATTGAAGCTTGCGAATATGTTGAAAGTTTCTTAAAATTTAGTCCTAAAGCTGAAATTATTTTAAATATAGATAATGACCATTTAGATTATTTTAAAACTTTTGATAATATTAAAAATGCTTTTATTAAATATGTAAAATTACTTCCAAGTGATGGTATCTTAGTTATAAATGCTGATGATAAAAATTGTATGGATTTACCAAAATATACAGTAGCTAAAGTTTATACTTACGGAATAGATAACCAAGATGCAGACTTTTTAGCAAAAAATATTACTTTTGATGATGATGGTTTTCCAGAATTTGATGTATATTATAAAAATGAATTTTTCTTAAATTTAAAGCTTTCTGTTCCTGGACGTCATAATGTTTTAAATGCTTTAGCATGTATAGCATTATGTACAGAATATGGTATTGAAAGAAAAGATATAGAAATTGCATTAGAAAGATTTACAGGAGCGCATAGAAGATTTGAATTTAAAGGAAAAATAAACAAAACTTCAAGTGTCTATGATGACTATGCTCATCATCCAACAGAAATAAAAGCAACATATAATTCATTATCAAATAAGAAATACAATAAATCTTGGGTTATCTTCCAACCACATACTTATAGTAGAACAAAAACTTTATTAGATGATTTTGCAAATTCCCTAATCAATTTTGACCATATTGTTGTTTTAGATATATATGCTGCAAGAGAAAAAAATACTTATAACATTTCTTCAAAAGATTTGGTTGATAAAATCAGTTTTTTAGGAAAAGAAGCTAAATATATTCCTGATTTTGAAGAATGTGTAAAATATGTAAAAGATAATATAGAAAAAAATGATATTGTTGTAACTTTAGGTGCAGGTACTGTAACTGAAATCGGACCTATGCTTGTTGATTAATATATTTTTACTAAATATATTAATATAATATATAAAGTAGAAGATTATCTCTTCTGCTTTTGTTTTTCTATTAACTTTTTATAAATTCCTTTCATCCAAGCTTCATTTGATAATTCTACTGCTTTATCTATGTCTACCCATCTAACACCGCTATTTTCATCTTCTTTTATTTTTAGCTCTTCATCTTCGTCTGCTTCTAATAAATATGTAACATTTAAATGTACATGTGAAGATACATATTTTCCTCTTTTTACATGTCCATTAACACATATTATTTCTAAAGAAAAAATATCATCTGATATTGGCTTTACATCTTTTACTCCTGTTTCTTCTTTCACTTCTCTTATTGCTACATTTAATAAATTACTATCTCCATCACTATGTCCTCCTGTCCATGCCCATGATTTATAAATATTATGATATATCATTAATACCTTTGTTCTATCTTTATTTAGCACCCAGCTTGATGCTGTAAAATGCCCAAATTCATTATTTCTTGTTAGAACATCATCAAATGTATCTATATATTTTAAGATAACCTTCTTGTCCTGTTCTTCTTGCTCATTATATGGCTTATACTCCTCTATCTCTCTTCTTAATTTATTCATTCCTTCCATCATTAACTTTTTTTCCTTCTTTTCTATTTTCATTTATTATTTCCTTAACTTTCATTATAACTATTTAAGGCAGGAGTATTCCTGCCTTATTATTTCTATTCTTCTGGTTCTACTAAACCATAATTTTTACCATCTTTTAATTTATGTACTACATTTACTTTTCCTGTTTCTACATTAATAAAAGTTAAGAAATTATGTGTAGGTTTTTCTTGTAATTTTAAAACTGCATCTTCTGGAAGCATTGGTTTAATATCATAATAAGAAGTTTTAATAATTTCATCTGCAACTTCTGTATGTCTTACTTCATTTACTTCCATCATTTTTAGAGATCCTTCTCTCATCATTTTTTCTTTTTTAGTTTTTGATTTTCTAATTTGTCCTTCTAAGATATCTATATCTTTATCTATAGATGCATACATATCTTTGTCTTCTGTTACTGCTCTATATTTTTCTCCATTTGCTGATACATAAATTTCAGCAATTTGTTCTGTCTTTTCAGTTCTTAAAGTAACGTCAGCTTCTGCATCTTCAAAATATTTATCAATTCTGTCTAATTTTTTTTCAACATAATCGTTTATTGCTTCTGTTATCTTTAGTTCCTTTCCTGTTATTTTTATTTTCATAAAAATCGCTCCCTTCTCTTTTAAAGTTAAACTTTGTAAGTTATACATTTATTATATCTGTTATTTCGATTTTTTTCAAGTTTTTTAAAATAATTCTTCTAACTTATACTCTTTTTCTAATTTTTGGTTAAAATATATTTTAGCTATTAACTTAAATTCTTCTAAAGCTTCATCTTTTATATTAAATGAATATAGCTTTTTAGCTGGTGATGTAACTGTATAAATAATTGCATTTTTTGTGCTTTTGCTCATTTCTAATGCTGATGTATCTTGTTTACTACATATTTTACATTTAAATCCATCATCTTTTATACTAAAAAACGCTAAATCTTCTTTTTCTTTACAGCTAACGCATTCTCTTATATCAGGAGTAAAACCTAATATACATAAAAGTCGTATTTTGAACACACTCAAAATAAAATCTAAATCTTTATCAGTCTCAGATATAGTATAAAGTGTATTTAACAAAAGTTGTAAAATATTAAAACAATTTTGATTTTCATGTGTTACATCTTGAACAATTTTATTTATATGTACAGCATATTTTAATTTATCTAAATCAGTTCTTAATTTATAAAATATTTCAATTGTCTCTACTGAATTTATATGATATGTACTTGTCCCTTTATACATTAAATATTCTCCAAAGCAAAACATTTGCGTGCCAGCTAAAAGAGTGCTTTTAGGTCTTCTTGCTCCTTTAGCTATGCACGAAATTTTACCAATACCTGGTGTTAACATTGTTAGCATTTTATCAAAGTCGCCAAGATTATGTTCAGAGAGTATTATTCCATTCATCTTTATGTTTGCCATTTTCTTCTATATCCTTTTCTCCATATATATTTTTTTCTATGTTCTCTATTTGTTTTAATTCTAAAAAAGTATTAATATCTCCAGTATTTTTAAAAGTATCCCATGCTATCTTCTTTATCATAAGCTCACTTCCTTTTTTATTAAAGTTTTTATTTAACTTTAATTCTATCTTTTGCTTTTTTATTGATTTTTATACTTACTTTTAATTTTAAATTATTGTAACTTGAATTTATTTACAATAGAATTATTATCTTGCCAATCTTCTTTTACTTTTACCCAAGTTTTTAGATTTACTTTTACACCAAAATTTTCTTCCATATCAATTCTAGCCATTCTTCCAATTCTTTTAAGCATTTCACCATTTTTACCAATAATAATACCTTTATGAGAATTTCTTAAACAATATATAGTTGCATCTATATCATATATATCTTCTTGCATTTTATTTTTTCTTTCTTTCATTTTCTCTACTTCGACGTAAATTCCATGTGGTACTTCATCTTTTAATAGTTTTAAAGCTTTTTCTCTTATTGTTTCTTCTGCAATCGCTCTCATTGTTTGGTCTGTATATTCCTCTTTATCATAATATGCAGGTCCTTCATTTAGGTTCTTTTCTATTTCATCTAAAATTATTTCTCTATATTTAGGTTCTGTTGCAGATATTGGAATTACCGCTTCAAAATTATATTCTTTGCTATATAAATCAATTAATTTTAACAATTTTTCTTTTTTTACTAAATCAATTTTATTTATAATTAGTATTGTTTTGGCTTTTTCCTCTTTTATTTTTTCTAATATCCTAGTATCTCCTCTACCTATCTCATCACTAGTTGCTTCAATTAAAAACAAAACTAAATCAGCATCCTTTAAGCTAGTAAAAGAAGTCTCTAGCATTGTTTCATTTAATTTGGTTCTAGGTTTATGGATTCCTGGTGTATCTGTAAATATAATTTGTGAATTAGGTCTATTTACAATTCCTCTAATCGCTGTTCTTGTTGTTTGAACTTTATTTGCAATTGCTGCTACTTTTTCTCCTACTAATAAATTAATTAAAGTTGATTTTCCTACATTTGTTCTTCCAATTAATGTTACAAATCCTGATTTAAATTTTTCCATTTTTCCCTCCATGTCCATTTGGGGACGTTTCCTTCTGGACAAAATGTCCATTCAGGGACACATCCTATGTTTTATTATACTCTTTTTTTATGCTAAATTTGTAGAAATAGCTACTTAGAATAAAAATATTTTCAATTATTTCTATTTGCTAAATAGATTGCACCTTTTTCATGTAATTTCTTCTCTTCATCATTATCAAGTATTTTAAATTCTCTTCCAGTTCTTTCTTTAAATTCTTCTATAAATTCTTTTCTATCTTCTTCATTTAAATTTCTAAATATACCTGTTCCAAATATATGAATATCATCATAAACTACATTTAAAATATTTACTCTTTCAATTAACTTATCTATATCTTCTTTTACTAATTTATTTTCTTTCTTATAATCTTCTTCAAATTCTATTGGCAAGCTCAATATATGGTTTGATTCTTTTCCATAACATATATCTATATTTGTACTTTTTGATCCAACTTCAACTATAATTCTTTGCATATTAAATTCCATTCCTTTCTCGCTTTGCTCAAAGGCACACATAGGAATGAAAGCCTTGAGCTTAAATCATTTTC
>CALXAY010000033.1 GCA_944386415.1 uncultured Clostridia bacterium
ATAAAGTTATGTCAAACTATGGTTTAAAATAACTTTATTGGATTTTTTAACCATTTCTATTATACTACAAAAAAAGGGAAAAGTCAAAGCCTTTACCCTTACATTTTTATGTAGATTTTTCCTATTTCCGTTGTAACTCTAAGAATACAAGTTTTTCCAAAAAACTTTTAAAAAATTTTTTAAAGCTTTTATTTATTAGTTGATCCAAAACCACCTTTTCTTTCCCCAACAGCTCTATCATCATCTGTTACAAAGTATTTTTGAAATACTCCTTGTCCTATTGCTTCACCTTTTTTTATAGTAATATCTTCATCTTTGATATTATAGAATGCAAACATAATATGACCATCATTATCTACATTTCCATAATAATCTTTATCAATTACTCCTACACTATTTGCTAAAATTAATCCTTTTTTCTTTGGATTAGAACTTCTATTATATAAAAATAATACTTCATCATCTTGCATATATGCTTTTAAACCTGTTTTTACAAGTGTTGGATTCATTCCTTTTTTGAAGCTTGGAACTACTGTATCTTCTGCTGCTTCTATATCATATCCTGCTGAATATTTTGTTTTTCTTATTGGTAAATTAATATCTTTATCTTCAAACCCTTTTGCTACTTCAAATCCTCTTAATCTTTCCATTTTATATTTCCTCCTTAAAATAATATATATAATTTTTGCTTTTTCATTTTTTCACATTTAAAATATTTTGTCAATATGCACTTTTTCTTTTTCGGCAAAATATAATAAATTAAGGATTATGGGTGATGTATTATGGAAAGTACTTTAAATAATTTACCACTTAATAAAAAAGGTATTATTATAACTTTAAATTGTTCTCGGCTCTATTAGAAGAAGGTTGTTAGATTTAGGCCTTGTTAAAGGTACTAGCATTATTCCAGTTTTAGTTAGTCCTTCAAAAGGTCTTAAAGCTTTTTTAGTTAGAGGTTCTCTAATTGCTATTCGCAATGAAGATTCTTCTTTAATTAAAGTTTTGTTTTAATTGGTAACCCTTTTTATTTTTTCCTCATAAATTATATTATATTAATTTTATGAGGTGATTTTATGGGCCTTACGAATGCTTCTTGTGGACTTCGTTTAATTACAAGTAATAAGAAAAAGACTAAAAAAGATAAATCTTATACAATAGCATTAGCTGGAAATCCTAATGTTGGAAAATCTACAATTTTTAATAATTTAACTGGTATGCATCAACATACCGGTAACTGGCCTGGAAAAACAGTTAGCAATGCCTCAGGTCATTCTTACTATAAAGATAAAGATTTTTTATTTGTAGATATACCTGGTACATATTCTATAATGTCTTGTTCTGAAGAAGAAGAAATAGCAAGAGATTACATATGTTTTGAAAAACCAGATGCTACTGTAATAGTTATAGATGCTACATGCTTAGAAAGAAACTTAAATCTAGTTTTTCAAATAATGGAGATTACCCAAAATGTAATTGTTTGTGTTAATTTACTTGATGAAGCAAAAAAGAAAAAAATAAAAATAGACTTAAATAAATTATCAAAAGAACTTGGTGTACCTGTTGTTGGAACTATTGCAAGAAAGAAAAAAACTTTAAACAATTTAATGGAAAAGGTTATACAAGTATGCGAAAAAAAAATTACTCCTAAACCTAATTTAATCAATTATCCCGATAATATAGAAAAAGCTATTGCTCTTATTTCAAATAGTTTGGAAAATTTTAAAGTTATTCCTCAAAAGCTTTTAAGATGGTGTTCTTTAAAAGTATTAGATGGTGAAGAAAAAATATTAAAATCTATTGAAAAAGCTTTTAACATTTCTATTTTGGATAATGTTAATTTAAATACTATAAAATTAGGAATTTTAAATAATATTAAAAATAGTGAAAACTTAAAAGATATTATTGTTTCTTCTATAATGAATAGAGCAGAACAAATCTGTAAAAATGTTTGCATATATGAAAATGAAGACTATTCTACAATAGATAAAAAAATAGATAACATCCTGACTTCTAAATATCTTGGCTTCCCTATTATGCTTTTATTTTTAGGAATTATCTTTTGGATTACAATTGTTGGAGCAAATTACCCATCAGAATTTCTATTTTCTTTTTTTACATGGATACAAGAAAAACTATCCCTCTTTGCTGAATTTATTAATTGTCCTTTATGGCTTTCTGATATGTTAATAAATGGCGTTTATCAGACTTTAACTTGGATTATATCTGTTATGCTCCCTCCTATGGCAATATTTTTTCCTTTATTTACTTTTTTAGAAGATTTAGGATATCTTCCTAGAATTGCTTTTAATGTAGATGGTTTTTTTAAGAAATGTTCTTGTACAGGAAAGCAAATGATTACAATGTGTATGGGATTTGGTTGCAATAGTGCAGGTGTTACTGGTTGTAGAATTATTAATTCTCCTCGTGAAAAATTAATTGCAATACTTACAAATAACTTTGTTCCTTGCAATGGAAGATTTCCATTTCTAATCTCTATTGCAACAATATTTATAGCAGGAACAATAGAAGGTTTTGGTGCATCAATTATATCAACACTTAGTGTTATATTAGTTATATTACTTGGTATTTTTTGTGCATTACTTGTTTCTAAAATACTTTCTAAAACAATACTAAAAGGTATGCCTTCATCTTTTGTTTTAGAGCTTCCACCCTACAGAAAACCTCAACTTGGTAAAATTCTTATTCGTTCAATATTTGATAGAACTTTATTTGTTTTAGGAAGAGCAATTAGTGTTGCTGCACCAGCTGGCCTTGTTATTTGGCTTTTTGCAAGCATAGGAATTAATGGAGAAAGTTTACTTTCAATTATCGTAAATTTCTTAGACCCATTTGCTAATCTTCTTGGTTTAGATGGATATATTCTAGCAGCATTTATATTTGGTATTCCAGCAAATGAAATTGTGCTTCCAATTATCCTTATGTGCTACCTTGGTGGAAATTCTTTAGTAAATATGGAAGATACTTTTTCAATTGGTCAAATACTAATTAAAAATGGTTGGACTATTCTTACAGCTATTAATGTTATGATTTTTACATGTCTACACTTCCCTTGTGCTACTACTCTTCTTACAATAAAAAAAGAAACTGGAAGCCTTAAATGGACTATTATAAGTTTCTTAATTCCTACTGTTTGTGGAATAATTCTTTGTATGTTTACTACTTTTATTTACAATATTTTTGTCTAGTAGAAATACTAGACATTTTATTTTTTTAGAATATATTTTTAATTGTCTACTTGATTTTTACCAATAAGGTTGCTATAATATATCAGGAGATGAGAAAAAGCAGAGTGTGATGTGTCGCATACCCACAAAAGAAAGGGGGCGATGCATATGTTATTAGAACAAGTTTATTTATTCTTTATATACATATTACTTTTTGAACTTGCTATAGTAACTGTTGTCGCTATTGCACTATTTGTAGTATTAGTTGTTACAATTAGGAAAATAGACAACAAAAAACACATCTCTGCCAGCCATTAGAGATGTGCTTTAAATAAAAAACACTTTTTCGATGGCACACCACACTTTGTGGTCGCTCATCTTCTATAATTATTATACTTAAATAATACTTAAAAGTCAATAATCTTTTCCAATTTTCATTATTTCGCTACTTTCTCATATTTTATTCCATATTTATCAAGTAATTCTATCGTAATTTTACCTTCTTTTAAAGCTTGTTCTACTGTCATACTATCACCACTTTTAAAATAAACTGTTACTACTTCTGTTTTATGGCTAGAATAATAATATTCATAATTTTCATCTTCATAGAATTTATATTTTCCTCCTCCTAAAAATTCTTCGTATCTATCTGGACTAATAACTGTCATATCAACTATTTTAGGATCTGCATTTTCATCTTTCTTTTCTAATATATCTTGATTATCCACTTTTAGTGCAAAATATGGTGTATCAGAATTTTTTTCTTTCATAAATATTATAAACTTATCTCTAAACCAAAAATATCTACTTCCTACAGATAAATACTCAGTTGTAACATTAGCTCTACTTTCTAAATTACAACCAGACTCATTTAAATAGAAATTTACATCTTGCATTACATTTTCAATATACATACCATTTGTATTTTTAATTTCCTTATATTTAAGTTCGTTGTAAACAATCCTTCCATTTACTCTTACATATGGAACAAGTAATTCATCCTCTTCTTCAAAATCTTTACTACCCTCATATTTACTTGTTTTTTCTTTTATATCATTATAATATTCGTAAAAAGATTTATTTTCATCTGTCCTATATAAAATTATCTCATCATCTTCTTTTGTTTTTAATTTTACTGAAAAATCATTATCCTCATTATAAAATAAAACTTCAACATTTTCATTTAAATCTTCTTTACTTGCATTGTTAATTCCAAAATATTTTATAAAATCTTTTCCATCTTTTCCAAAAGTATAATTATAATCATTACTAAAATTATCAAAAGGATTTAGAAAACTTAAATTTTTATTTAACTTTGCATCAATATTATAACCATCTGTTACTGTTTTTGTTACATTTATTTCATAATCATTTTCATCTAACATTTCTTTAGAAAATTTACTTTCATTTAACTTGTTTACGATATCTACATTTTCTTCTAGCTCTACCTTACCTCCTATTTTCTCTTCTAAGTCTTTCCAAGCTAAATCTAAAGTTCCTATCCATATGTTATTAATTGTATTTTCATCTAACGTACTTTCAAAGTTTTGATTAAATGTTATATTACTATTTTTATTATAATTCTTATAAATTATCATTCCTGCATATACTAAACCTGATAACAAAATTGTTGTAGTAAGTATAATTAATATTATTTTCATTGCTTTATTCATTCTAGTAAATCCTTTCTTAATTAATATCTTTCTTAATTCTTTTTTTCCTCTATGAATAAGAGTTTTTACATTTGATAAAGATTCTCCTAATATCTCAGCTGTTTCTTTATAAGATAGACCTTCTATTTTTACTAAATATATTGAATTTCTATATTTTTCATCTAATTCATTTATTGATTCAACAAGCACTTTTTTATTTTCTTCTTTTTCAATAATATCAATTACATCTTGTTCTACACTCTTTACTTCTTTAAAAATATATTTTTCATTAATATCTTCTCTTCTTTTTTCAGTATTTATATAATTTATAGCTTTAGATTTAGCAACAAGATATAAATAATATTTAAAACTATATCCTTCTTTTAATTTATTTTCCATAACATATATAAAAGTTTCTTGCATTATATCCTCTGCTTTTTCGTAATCTTTTACAATATTATATATAAAATATGTAATTTTATTTTTATATTTGTTATACAATATTTCAAAAGCATCCTTTTTACCATTTAAATATTTATTATATAACTCTACATCAATATCGTTTTTCATCTAAACACCTTCTTTTATTAATACATACTTATACAAATAAAAAAAGTTTCATTTTTTTATAATTATATAATAAAAAATTATTTTACAATAGATTTTTTTTTTATATTATTTATTTTTTCTACCAAAATATTAAAAAGGTGTTTTACACCTTTTACATTTCCTTTTCATCTATATAATCGATTTTATCTCCTATATCTTTTCTTTTTATATTTAGTTGTACTAGTAAAAATATTACCAATATATCTATAATAACATATTTCCAAGATTTATTATATCCATTTTTTTCTATATATTCTTTTAAATTTTCTAAATTGTCATCATACAAACTTTGTTCTTCTCCATTTTTATAGAATAATGTAAATCTGTAATCATTTAATGCTAGAAAAAACTCTATTCTGTCTAATTTTTCTATATTTACACTCTCATCATAGGCTTTACTCGTCTTTAACATATTTTCTATTTCTTCTCTATTTTTATTATTTATAACTACAATTGTTTTTCCAAGTCCTATAAACATAAGATAAAAACTAAAAATAATATACACTATTCCAATAAATAGAAAAAAATTTAACCATGATTCTATATTAACTAATTTATCTCTTTGCATTTTCATTTTCCCTTTTATTCTTTTTTATTTCTTTAATTAACAGTATTAAACATAAAATTGGAAATACTATTTGGAATATTACAATTAATAAAATTATTAAATAAACAAAAACATCATATGTCTTACCATTACTTTTCATGTATTGTTCTAACTTGCTTCTATTGGCATCAAATTCTACCTCTGTATACTCTTTTCCAACATCTATATATGTAACTCTATATTCAGAAATATCCCACGGTCTTTCATACTCAATTTTTGTTATTTCTGTTTTACTAGATAAATCTAATCCTATTTTTGTTAATTCCCCTTTTATATAGTCTTGATTTATATTATCACTAATTACATATTTACCGAGTATATTTAAATAATATTATAAAATCAGCCATTATTAATGAAATAGATATTATTATGCTAAGTAAAAATATAATACCTTTAATAAATATCTTTAATTTTCTATTCATTATTATTACTCCTATATTTCCTATAAATCACCTGATTTTATATCATTTACAAACTTTTCTTTTATCTCTGGTGGTAAAAGTAGTAAGTTTTCTATCTCCTCTTTTTTTATAATTTCAGGTAAATAATCTCCACTGTCAGCATGTTTAGGGTCATTGCTAAACTCTGGTCCATCTCCTGTTCCAAAAATTCCATCTACATACTCACAAAGAAAAAAATATTCTTTTTGTTTAAATTTTTCTGATTCCATTTCATATAATTTTTTTACTACCTTAACAGTAATTCCAAATTCTTCTTTTATTTCTCTTATTACTCCCTCTTCTAAAGTTTCTCCGTCTTCTAGTCCCCCTCCTGGAAAAGTATAATAATCACTAATATTTTTCCTTTTTCTAACATTTTTTCTATGCATAAAAGCATAGCCACCATTTATTTTTATAATACCTGCAACTCTTATTCTTTCCATTTTTTATTCCTTTCTCTTATTTTGTTTTTATTTTTTCATTAAATTGTTTTTTATACCATTTATTAAGTTCTCTTCTTTTCTTGAAAATATGTACTTTGTTTTTATCAATATTTTCTAAACTTTCAATAAGCTTCTTTCTCTTATTTTTTCTCCAATTAAGTACCCATAAGAAAAATTTAAGGCTCATTTTTTCATTACAACCAGGAATTTCTCTTTTTTCTTTTCCATGATTTTTTATAAATCTTCCTAGTACTCCTTTTGCCTGTGCAAAACTTGAATAATCTAAATATATTACAAAATCTGATTTTTCTAAACGTTCTTTTAGTGTTGAGTTGTAAGTTCCGTCAATAATCCATTTACTTTTATTTGTTATTTCTAAAATCATCTTGTCACGTTCATTTTTGTCTCTTATTTCCCAATTCTTTAAATGATGTATTCCATCTATGTGATAAACAGGCAATTTTAATTTTTTTCCCAAGTTATCTGCTAAAGTTGTTTTTCCTGTGCCACTTCCACCAATTATACATATACGATTCATTTTTTATCTCCTAGGAATTTTAATTATTTTTTTAATTATAGCATAAGGATAAAAAAAGTATAATAAATTTTCACTTTTTTTACATATTTTGTAGTATTTTTTTCTATTAGTGGTATAATTTTAAAGTAGAAATTTTTACAAAGGAGATGGTATTTTGGCAAACGCTAAAGAAGAAGTAAATGTAAGTAAGATGTATGGCGAAGAATGTACTTTGCCTAAAGAAGAATTTCTAAAAAAATACAGAGTAAACGAAGGTGGACTTTCTTCCAAAAAAGCAAGTGAATTAATTAAAAATCTAGGTCTAAATGAAATAAAACAAGCAAGACCAAAAAGATGGTATCACTACTTTTTTGAAAGTTTATTTACACCATTTAATTTGATTTTATTAGGAATTACTTTACTTTTATGTTATACAGATATTATTTTACCTGAAACACCTAGCTATGCAAACATAATAGTTATTGCTATTTTAGTTGCTGCAAGTACATTATTAGACTTTTTTGAAGAATATCGTTCTAATAAAGCTGCAAACGAACTAAAGGAATTAGTAGCTACAACATGTCATGTAATAAGAGATGGTAAAGATGTACAAATTCCAATAAAAGAAATAACTTTGGGTGATGTTGTTCTTCTTTCTGCTGGTAGTATGATTCCAGCTGACTTAAGAGTTATTGAAGCAACAGACCTTTATGTTGGTCAATCTTCTCTAACTGGTGAATCAGATGCTGTTAAGAAAACAGTTGAAACACAAATGAATACGAATGATTTAGATAGCATTCAAGATTTAGATACAATTTGCTTTATGGGAACAAATGTTATTTCAGGTAGTGCAAAAGGTGTAGTTATAAAAACAGCTGATTCTACATACTTTGGAAAAATCGCACACACATTAACTAAAGGTAAACCAAAAACAGCATTCCAAAAAGGAATTGAGAGTATTAGTAAATTATTAATTAGATTTATGCTAATTATTATACCAATTGTATTTATTTTAAACTTTTCAAAACATAGTATTGTAACAGCATTTACATTTGCTGTCGCAATATCTATTGCAATTACTCCACTTCTTCTTCCTGTTATTTTATCTTCTTGTTTATCAAAAGGTGCTGTAAAAATGTCTAAGAAAAAGACTATTGTAAAAAAATTAGATGCAATACAAAACTTTGGTGCCATGAATATTTTATGTACTGATAAAACAGGAACATTAACAGAGGATAAAATCGTTTTAGAAAAATATTTAGATATTAGAGGAGACGAAGATTTAGGTGTTTTAAAATATGCATATTTAAATGCTAGTCTTCAAACAGGTTTAAGAAGTAATATTGATGAAGCTGTAATAAAACGTGGCACAGAACACAATATGCCTGAATTAACTAGTAAATATGTAAAATTAGATGAAATTCCTTTTGATTTTGCTCGTAGACGTTTATCTATTGCTGTAAAAAATGAACAAGGTCAAGACGAGTTAATCACAAAAGGTGCAGTAGAAGAAATCTTAAATATATCTACTTCTGTAGAATATAAAGGTGAAGTTTCTCCATTAACAAGAGAAATTAAAGAAAATATTCAAAGAATAAGTAAGAACTTAAATAAAGAAGGCTTAAGAGTTATTGCAGTTTGTAAAAAATATAGTACAGAACCTGGTTATGATTTTGAAGTAAAAGATGAAAAAAATATGATATTAATAGGTTTTATTGGATTCTTAGATCCACCTAAAGAAAGTGCTAAACAAGCTGTTGAAAGAATGAATAAAGCTGGCATTCGTGTAATTGTTTTGACAGGTGATAATGCAGAAGTTACAAAGTGTATTTGTGATAAAGTAAATATTAAATCTAAACACATAATCCTAGGAAGTGAATTGGATAAATTACCAGATGTAGCAGTTCTTAGATTGATTAGAAAAAATAATATCTTTGCAAAATTATCCCCTATTCAAAAAGCTAGAATTGTAAGACTTTTAAAAGAAGATGGAAACGTTGTGGGATATATGGGTGATGGAATTAATGACAGTCCTTCACTTACAAACTCAGATGTTGGTATTTCAGTTGATACTGCTGTTGATATTGCAAAAGAATCTGCAGATATTATTTTACTCGAAAAAGACTTAAATGTATTATTAGATGGTGTAACTGAAGGAAGAAAAACATTTGCTAATTTAATGAAATATATTAAGATGGCAACAAGCTTTAACTTTGGTGAAGTATTATCTGTTATAGTAGCAAGTATTGCTTTACCATTCTTACCAGAAACACCTATTCAATTATTAGTAGAAGGTTTGTTATATGACTTTGGACAAATGACACTCCCTTTTGATGATGTAGATGCTGAAATTGTACGAAAACCTAAGAAATTAGACATTAAAAGTTTAAAACACTTTATGTTATTTATGGGACCAGTTAGTTCTATATTTGACTTAATTGTATTTGCATCTTTATGGTTTATCTTTGGTGTTAGAGAAGCTGCTCTATTCCAAACAATTTGGTTCTCATATAGTATCGTTTCAAACTTAGTTGGAATGCATATTATTAGAACTGCAAAAATACCATTTATACAAAGTAATGCAAATAAAATGGTGTATTTCTCTTCTATTCTTTTAATTTTAGTAGGACTAATCGTACCATTTACACCTTTAGGAGGATTAATTGGACTTGTTCCAATGGCTGCAGAAGATATTGTATTAATTTTTGTTGTAACATTCCTATATTGTATTTTGGCTATGTTTGCTAAAAAGATTTATATCAAAAAATATGGTGAATGGATTTAGATAATAAAAGCTGTTTTAACCTTTTTCTGTTTTTTGGGACGGAGGAAAAAAACAGAAAAAAAATACATCTCAAATAAGTGAGATGTATTTTTTATACTCTATTATGTTATTATACTATTGTGCTGTTTTTTTCCTCCGTCCCAAAAAACAGCACATTTTCAGTTCCTATTATTTCTTTAAAAAAGTTTAATATTTGCTCTGTTACATACATTTGCCCACACGGCTTATACTCTTCTCCCATTTTTATTTGGACATTCATATTATTCTTATCTCCATAGAAATAACATATTGCTCCTCTTAATTTTTCTTTATGTTCTTCATCTAAATTAGTTATATCTAATGTTAATATTCTTTGCTTTTGCTCCCCAAAATCTTTAATTTCATTTGCAATTATAGTTGTAGTATCATCTTCTCTTATGCTTAATCTACCATCTACCATTACAATATTTTCTTCTACTAAACTCTTTCCTGCCTTTAGGTACGCATTTTCAAAAACAATTACTTCTGCTGTACCATATAGATCTTCAATTGTTACAAATGCCATTATCTTGTTATTTTTAGTATATTTCTTTTTAATTGAAGTTATTATTCCTGCATATTTTACATTTTGCCCATCTTGATATTTTGGTTTTTCATTTTGCATTTGAAGATTTTCTTCATTTAAATTGCTTGACATTTGCTCATCTAATTTTTTAAGTTCTATTGTATTTATATTAGTTTTTCTTTCTATTTGCTCTCTTAGTTTTTCTAAAGGATGTCCTGAAATATAAATTCCAAGCATTTCTTTTTCTAGTGACAATAACTCTTTCTCTGGAAGTTCGTCATGTTCTTCAAATTTATATTTCATCTCATTTAGCTCTTCTTTTTGTTCAGTACTTCCTAAATCAAACATAGATACTTGCCCTGATAATCCTCTTTTTTTCTCACTTTGTATAGAATCTATTATGCTTTCAAATGAAGCAAGTAATGTACTTCTAGTTTGTTCAAATTCATCAAATGCTCCGGCCTTAATTAAACTTTCGATACATTTTTTATTTACCTCTCTATCTGCAATCCTTTCACAAAAATCTGTAAAGCTTTTATACTCCCCATTTTCATTTCTTTCCTCTACTATACTATTTACTGGTTTAGTTCCTACATTTTTTATACTTCCTAGTCCGAAACGTATTTTTCCATCTTCAACTGTAAATTTAGCGTAACTCTTATTTATCTCCGGTTTTAAGATTTCAATACTTAATTCTTTACACTCATCAATATATTGTGGTACTTTATCTAAATTTCCTAAAAAACTATTTAATGTTGCAGCCATAAATTCTGCTGGATAATATGCTTTTAAATATGCTGTTCTATATGCCACTACTGCATAACAAGCTGCATGACTTTTGTTAAATGCATATTTTGCAAACTCAGCCATTTCATCAAATATCTTATTTGCTGAAATCTCATCTATTCCATTTCTTACACAACCTGGAACCACTATATTTCCATCTTCATCTACTTGTCCATGAATAAATACTTCTCTTTCTTTTGCCATGACATCTAGTTTTTTCTTTCCCATTGCACGTCTTACTAAATCAGCTCTTCCGAAGCGAATATCCTGCTAAATCACGAACTATTTGCATAACTTGTTCTTGATATACCATACAACCATAAGTTACATTTAAAATTGGCTCTAATCTTGGATGTGTATATTCATTATGACCCGGATGTTTTTTACCTTTAATATATCTTGGAATTTGATCCATAGGTCCTGGTCTATATAAAGAAACACCAGCTATTAAATCTTCCAAACAGTCTGGCTGTAGTTCTTTCATGAAGTTTGTCATACCTTGAGACTCAAATTGGAATATTCCACAAGTTTTACCCTCTTGCCATAATTTATATACTTTTGGGTCTGACATTTCTTTATCAAACTCAACATCTATTCCTTTTTCTCTTTTTACCATTTCCATAGTGTCTTGTATAACAGTTAGTGTTCTTAACCCTAAAAAGTCCATTTTCAAAAGCCCTAATTCTTCTAGTGTTGTCATTATATATTGTGTTGATATTTGTTCATCACGAACATATAAAGGAACATAAGTGTCTACCGGCTCTTTTGTAATAACGACTCCGGCACGCATGAGTAGATGCCTGCCTTGGCATACCCTCAAGTCCCATTGCAACGTCTAATACTTTTTTTACTGTTTCATCTGATTCATATCTATCACGTAATTCTTTATTTTGTTCTAATGCCTTCTTTATTGTTATATGTAATTCATTTGGTATCATCTTAGCTAAGCTATCTGCTTCTGAATATGGCACGTCTAAAACTCTTGCAACGTCTCTAATTACCATTTTAGCTGCCATAGTTCCAAATGTTATAATCTGTGATACATGGTCGTGTCCATATTTTTCAGATACATAATCAATTACTTCTTGTCTTTTTGTATCACTAAAGTCTACATCAAAGTCAGGCATACTAATTCTTTCAGGATTTAAAAATCTTTCAAATAGTAAATCATATTTCATAGGGTCAATATCTGTTATTTCAATTGCATATGCAATAATAGAACCAGCACCAGAACCACGTCCTGGCCCTACTGATATTCCATGTGTCTTTGCAAAATGGATAAAATCCCAAACAATTAAGAAATAATCAACATATCCCATTTTCTTGATTACACTAATTTCATAATCTGCCCTATCTAATATTTCTTTACTTGGTTTTTCGCCATATCTTTTCTTAATTCCGTCATCGCATAGTTTCTTAAAGAAATCAAAATGTGTTGGATATTCTTCTGGTACCTCATAATTAGGAAGTATTGTATGTCCAAATTCAAACTCAACATTACATTTATCTGCAATTTTAACCGTATTTTCAATTGCGTCAGGAAATGCCTTAAAATACTCTATCATTTCTTCTGGAGATTTTACATATAATTCATCTGTATCAAATCTCATTCTGTCAACATCACTCATTCTTTTACCTGTTTGAATACAAAGTAAAACTTCGTGATTATATGCGTCTTCCTTCTTTAAATAATGTGCGTCATTTGTTGCAACTAAAGGTATATCTAATTTTTTTGCAAGCTGTACTAACTTTTGATTTGCTAAAACTTGCTCTTTTATTCCATTATTTTGTATTTCAATATAATAATCATCGCCAAAAACTCTTTTATGCCAAAGAGCAATTTCTTCAGCTTTCTCATTATTTCCATTTAGTAATGCTTGGTTTACAGCTCCTGCTAAACAAGCACTTAAACATATCAATCCTTCATGATATTTTTCAAGTATTTCTAAATCTATACGAGGTTTATAATAATACCCTTCAGTAAAACCTAAAGAAACTAATTTACTTAAATTTTTATAGCCTTGATTATCTTTTGCAAGTAATATTAAATGATTATATTTATTATCAATATTAGGTTCTTTATCAAAACGACTTCTTGGAGCTACATATACTTCACATCCAATAATAGGCTTTACTCCTTCTTTTTTACAAGCTTTATAAAAATCAATAGCACCATACATAACACCATGGTCAGTTATAGCCATCGCATCCATTCCAAGTTCTTTTGCTCTTACTGGTAAGTCTTTTATTCTATTTGCACCATCTAATAAACTAAATTCACTATGTATATGTAAATGCACAAACTCTGACATATTTTTCTCCTTTCTGTCCAATTGGGGACGTTTCCTTTTGGACATTTTGACCATTTAGGGACAGATCTCATAAATAAAGTGTCCCAGATTGGACATTTTGTCCAAAAGGAAACGTCCCCAATTGGACACTTAGCCATTTTTTATCCTTCTACCCATACTGATGTTGATTTTCCTTTTACTTTAAAGTTTCCATATCCTTGTTCATCTATTAAAATCTCATCTTCACAATTTCCTAAACTGTCTATAAATTTTTCTCCTGAAAACTTTTCTCCTATATACATTCTTTTTTCTCCGTCTCCTGCATTTGAAATTACTACTGCTAATCCTGATTGTAAATGCTCTTCGTCTCCTTCTCTTGTCCATCCTATAAAATTTTTGTTATCAAAGTAATCATGCTCTTCCCCATATGCTTTTTCTTTTCTTAGCTCTATTAATGTTTTTAAATCTTTCATAGGTTTAATATCATCATGTGGTATTCCATAAAAATCTCCATAAAATACACAAGGATAACCTTCTTGTTTTAGTAAAATTATACTATATGCTGCTTGTTTAAACCATTCTCCTACAAAACTTTGCAAGCTTTGTCCGAGGCTGAGTATCGTGATTATCTACAAATGTTACTGCTTTACTTGAATTTTCTTCTAGTAATGTATGTTCTAGAATCTGACTCAAATCATAATTAGGATCATTTGAAGCATTATAAAAGTTATAATGCAAAGGTACATCAAATAAAGATATCTCTCCTTCTGTTTCTTGTATATATCTATGTAATTTTGATATGTCTCCGCTCCAGTATTCTCCTACTGTAAATAGTCCCTCTCCTGATTCTTTTCTTAATTTACGTATCCAATCTCTATAAAATAAAGCATTTATATGTTTTACCGCATCTAGTCTAAATCCATCTACTTCTGTTAATTCTAAATACCATTTTCCCCATTTATTACATTCTTCTACTACTTCAGGGTTTTTAAAGTCCAAATCTGCTCCCATTAAATAATCATAATTTCCAAATTCTTCGTCTACTGCTACACTCCAATCTTTATCTTTGAATTTAAAAATTGCATGTTCTTTTGATTTTTCATCATAATCTATCCCATCAAAATGTGTCCAATTCCATTCAAAATCCGAATATTTGTGCTTTCTTCCTGGAAATGTAAATTTTGTTGCAACTCTTACTGTCTCTTCTTTTTGCTCTTCTATATTATGATTTCCCCATTCTACTTTATTTGCTGGTATTGTTTGTAACATATCTGCTCCCATTTTATGATTTAGTACAATATCTGCATATGCTTCTATTCCAGCTTGATTTAATACTTGTATACAATTTAAATATTCATCTTTTGATCCATATTTAGTTTTTATAGTTCCTTTTTGATCAAATTCTCCTAAATCATACACATCATAAACACCATATCCAACTTCATCTTTTCCACCTATTCCTTTATATGCAGGTGGAAGCCACAAAGCTGTTATTCCTATATCTGCTAATTCAGATGCATTTTTTGCTATATCATTCCACAAGTTTTGATTACAATTCATATACCATTCAAAATATTGCATTATTATTCCATTTATCTTTTTCATCTTAAACTCCTATTATTTTATTCTATCATATAATCTTTCGTTTTCTAATACTGCTTGAATTTCTTTTTTGGAAAAATTTTTTTCTTTCATTTTTTCTATTTTTCTTTCCATTTCTGTTATTATTTCTAAAAACACTTTTATATTATTTCTTAAAATCGGATAAATGTTATATTCTCCTTCTTGTAAATATTCTAGCTTCTCTGTTACAAACATTTTGTTTTCTTTTAAAAATTTTATTATACCTTCATTATAAACATCTTCTAATTCTTTAATTTCTTCTTTGGTTATTCCATATTGTTTAAAATATTCCATTTTTCTTTATTCCTCTCTTTCTTCACCTTTTTCTTTATTTCTTTGTTTTATGTTTTCTATTTCTCCTAATATTTCTTCTATATCAATATCCAAATCTTCTGATATTTTTATTATTGCTTCTTGAAGTGTTTCTCCTTGCTCTATATACATTGAGATATATCTTAATATTTCTTCTTGTCCTTCTTCTAATTTCCAATCTCTTAAATTTAATTCATCTCCAACTGTTTCAACTTCTTCTTGTGCTTTTAAATCAGCTATTTGGGCTTTTCCTACTCTTCCTTCAATATCTTCTATTAATTCATTTGATATTAAATTTCTTTTTAGATAATTATATACTTTAGCAGATATAAATCTTCTTATTATTTCTTCGTTGTATGAGAAATTATAAACAATATCTCCACACTTTGTCATCATTATTTCTACAGCTTGACTTTCCAATTCACTTATATCTTTTATTCCATATCTATATCCAAAATTTCTAGCAACATTTCTTGCTAGTTCTATTAAATTTTTCCCGTTTTCTTCTAGATACTCTTTTTCTATTGGAATAGGCTTTCCTATATATATCCCATTTTTTCTTTTTAATGTTTCATTATATAAATCTGCATATTCTCCTTCTAAAGATGTAAAAAATTCATCTATATCTATACTTTTTTTCTCACAAATTTCACCAATTTCTTTTTTTGTTATTATTCTATCATAATATCCTTTTAATTGTAAAAACCTTTTTAAATATTGACTTCCTTTAGAAAATATACTACTAATATATTCTTCACTACTAAAAAAAGTATATCCAAAATACTTTTCTATTTTTTCTTTTTCTATTCCATTTTTTGCTAATACATCTAGCATTTTTTCTATTTCACTTGCTTTTCCTCTTGCTAATACTGTTAAACAGTTTTCTATTGTCGCTTTTCCTATTCCATTTTTTGCTAATACATCTAGTATTTTTTCTATTTCACTTGCTTTTCCT
>CALXAY010000034.1 GCA_944386415.1 uncultured Clostridia bacterium
GAGTCTATATAGATATTATATAAAATTTTAAAAAATAAAAAAATATATAATGGACTATATGTTCATTATACGAGGAGTAAATATGAAAGTAACTTGTGGAACTGATATTATTGAAATTAATAGAATTAAAGAAAGTATAGAAAAATTAGGAAAAGCTTTTTTAGATAGGGTTTTTACTAAAAACGAAATCAAATATTGTGAAAGTAAGAAAAAACAAAAATATGAACATTATGCAGCAAGATTTGCAGCAAAAGAAGCAGCTTTTAAGGCTTTGTCTTGGAAAATAGATGATAAATATTCTGTTTCTTGGAAAGACTTTGAAGTACAAAATAATGAGCAAGGAAGACCAATCTTAAAGATAATTGGAATTGATTTAAAAGATATAGAAGATATTGATATCAGTATTTCTCATTGTAAGAGTTATGCAGTAGCCAATGTAACAGTTTTAACAAAGTAGAAAGGAAAAAATTATGGAGCTTTTTGATAATCATGCACATTTAGATGATGAAAAGTTTGATAGTGACAGAGAAGAAATAATAGAAAAAATATATAGCCAAGGAGTAAGTTTTATTTCTGCAGGATATAGTTTGGAAGGTTCAAAGAAAGCAATAGAACTTTCTAAAAAATATGATTTTATTTATGCAACTTGTGGTATTTCTCCTAATGATATTCCACAAACTGAAGAAGAACTGTGGAAAATGTTGGAGAAAATAGAAATTTTAGCTAAAGAAAATGAAAAAGTATTGGCAATTGGAGAAATTGGCTTAGATTATTATTGGGAAAAAGATGAAAAAATGAGAGAACTTCAAAGAAGAGCTTTCTTAGAACAAATAAATATAGCAAATAGATTAGAATTACCAATTGTTATACATACAAGAGAAGCTATAATGGATACATTAAAGATTTTAAAAGAACATGATTCTAAAAATAAAGGTGTATTTCATTGTTGTCCTTTAAATAGAGAACTTGTTAAAGAAGGGCTTAAACTTCGGATTTTATATATCATTTGCAGGACCAATAACATTTAAAAATTCTAAAAATGCAAATGAGATAATAGAAATGGTACCAAATGATAGAATGTTAATTGAAACAGATAGCCCTTATTTGTCACCAGAACCGTTAAGAGGAAGAAGAAATGATCCTAGAAATGTTAAATATATAGCAAAAAAAATAGCAGATGTTAAAGGAATATCAGAAGAAGAGATTGCAAAAATTACTTATGAAAACGTAAAAAGAATATATAAGATATAAAAACGAGGTAAAAATTTATGCAAAAATATTTTGATTTTAGAAATAATATAGATTTAGAAGAATTAAAAGAGCCTGCTAAAGTAATAAGAAATGGTGGAATTGTAATATTTCCAACTGAGACAGTTTATGGAATAGGAACAAATGGATTTGATGAAAAATCTATAAAAAAGATTTATGAATTAAAAAGAAGAGATTCTAATAAGCCAATAAGCTTACTTGTAAGTAATATGGAAATGGTCGAAATGGTTGCAAAAGATATTTCTGACTTAGAATATAAATTAATGAGAAAATTTTGGCCAGGACCTTTTACAATTATTTTAAAAAAGAAAAGTATAGTTCCAGATATTCTTACATCAAATGGAGATACTGTAGGCGTTCGCATGCCAAGTGGAGAAATTGCAAAAAAATTAATTGAATATGCAGAAGTTCCAATAGCGGCCCCTAGTGCAAATATTTCGGGGAAGCCTAGTGGAATAGATATAAATGATATTATGAAAGATTTTGAAGGAAAAGTAGATTGTATTATTGATAATGGTATAAGTGAACTAGGTGTGGCTTCTACAATCGTTAAAGTAGTTGATAATATTCCATATGTTTTAAGAGAAGGTATAATAACAAAGGAGCAAATAGAAGAAGTTGTTAATAACAAAAAATAATATTTAATAAAAATTAAACATTCCCGACTATTTTTTGATATATGTGTGTCAAAAAATAATCGGGAATAAGTATTTCTAGTTAGTTCTTCTTTTATAAGGTTTTTTTTCATCAGTTAATTCCACTAAATAGTCTATGCTTGTATTATAAAAAATTGCAAGCTTTTTTAAAATTTCAACAGGAATTTTATTTGTATCTGTTTCATATTGAGAATATCCATTTTGTGACATATTTAAATATTTAGCAATTGTTTTTTGCGTCAAATCCTTATCTTCTCTTAAATCTTTTATCCTTCTATACATCATTAATCACCAATAAAATTCTATAATATCTTAAATTAAGATATTGACTTTTATCTTGATTTAAGATATTATTATTTTAAATATATAAGAGGAGGAAGAATGTTATGAAGGGCAAGATAAAGGAAAGAAAAGGGATTACACTTATAGCATTAGTAATAACAATTTCATAATTTAATATTATTTTAAATTTCTTAGAGCCTCTATTCTATCTTGAGTACTTGGGTGTGTTGACCAGATATTTGTAGTTTTTCTTTTACCTTCTTTAGTGTCTTTTTTAAATGGATTTACAATATACATGTTCGCAGTAGCACTATTTGCGGTTTTTAGTTGATTAGGGTCGTTTTCAAGTTTTTCTAATGCTGAAATTAATCCATCAGGATTTCTAGTAAATTCTACGGCTGTTGCATCTGCTAAAAATTCTCTTTTTCTAGAAAGTGCAAGTTGCATTAAAGAACCAAATATTGGTGATAATATTAGGAAAATAAAGCCAATAATCATTAATATAGCACCAGCTTTACTATTATCACTGTCATTATCTCTATCTAAACCTCCCCAGAATAACATTCTAGAAAACATGTCAGCAATCATTACAATAAATCCTACCATAACTGAAACAACACAACTTAAACGAATATCGTAATTTTTAATGTGGCTCATTTCGTGTGCTATAACGCCTTCAAGTTCATAGTAATCTAATTTCTCAAGTAAACCAGTTGTAACACAGATAACTGCATTTTCTGGATTCCTACCTGTTGCAAAAGCATTTGGTTGGTTATCTTCTACTACATACAATCTAGGTTTATTAGGTAATCCAGAGGCAACCATTAAAGCATCTAGAATATTTACTAATTTTTGATCTTCTTCCATAGTTGCAGGTCGTGCTTTATTTACAGATAAAACTATTTTATCACTATAATAATAAGAACTCCATGCAGATGCTATTGAAAATATTAATGCTATTACAATTGAAATTGGACCTAAATTTAATGCATTGCAAATGAAATAAACAATTAAAGTAATTACTATAATAAAAATACCAACTATTACACTAGATTCTATTTTATTTTTTCTTATATTTTGAAACATATTAATCCTTCCTTATTATAAAGGATTGGAAAATAACATCCAATCCTTTATAGTTTATTTTTATTGGTTACTTCCGAAATCGACTTTAATATTTTTTCTTGCTTCGTCGCTTTCTGTATTAAATAAGTCACGAGCTTTGAAATTAAACATACCAGCGATTATATTAGAAGGGAATACTTCTAATTTTGTATTATAGATTGTTACAGAATCATTATAAAATTGTCTAGCAAAAGAGATTTTATTTTCTGTATTTCTTAATTCCTCTGATAATTCAGAAAAATTCTGATTTGCTTTTAATTCAGGATAACCTTCAGAAATAGCCATAATTGTTTTTAAAGTATCAGATAGTTCATTGTCAAGTTTTGCTTTTTCAGGCACACTTCCAGCATTTGCCCAAGAACTTCTAAGTTCAGCAATTTTTTCAAATGTTTCACTCTCATGAGTCATATAGCCTTTTACAGTTTCAACAAAGTTTGGAATTAAATCAAATCTTCTTTGAAGTTGTACATCTATTTGACTCCAAGCATTATCAACTTTAATTCTTGCTGTTACTAATCCATTATATATACCAATAACGGCAATAGCAAGAATAACTACAATTGCTACAATTACTATTAAAGCTACCATTTTAAATCCTCCTATTCTATATAATATACAAATATAATAACATAATATGCATACTTATACAATAATAATATGGTAATTTTATGAAATTATTATGGAAAATTTAGGAATAATTTTAAAAAAATTTAATATAATATATTATACATAACTTAAATGCTGATTTCTTAATAAAAAGGACAAATTATAGTAAAATACTAAATTAATATAGCTCTTCTGAGAGTAAGAAAACAAGCAAAATTTGACAAATGTTAAAAAAAATAGTATAATTAAGGTGTTGCCAAAAGGAGGAATTAAATTGATGAAAAAAGAAGAAAACGCTTCGATTTCTATCATGAAAATTATCTGTGTAACAATTATTCTTATTTTAATATCAGGAATAGGAGTAATGGCAGTAAATGAAGATTTAAAGGATGTTAAAATTGTTCTTCAAAATGGATATGAAATGACAGCTTTAACAAGTAAAGCTACAGTTTCAGATATACTTGAAGAGAACAATATTGTATTAGAAGATAACCAAAAAACAATACCAGATTTAAATGAAGAAGTAACTTCAGGACAAAGTATTAAAATAACTGATAAATCATATAATGAAGTTCAAATAGCTAAAATTTCAGAAGAAGGTGTAGCTACATCTTTAGAACAACTATTAGAAAATTACGCACCAATTACTGAAAAAATAGTTACAGAACAAGTTACAATACCTTATGAAACAGTAACAAAAAATAGTCAGGCAAGTGGAAATACGACTGATAAAGTTTTACAAGAAGGAAAAGATGGCTTAAAAGAGATAACTTATAAAGTTAAATATCAAAATGATGTCGAAATTGAAAAAACAGTTATTTCTGAAAAAGTAATTACAGAGCCAGTTGATAAAATTGTTCAGGTTCAAAAGAAGGTAACTTCAAGAGGTGCTAGTACAACAAGAGCTTCATCAGCAACTGGTGGAACTACTTATAAAGTTACAGCATATTGTCCTTGTAGCAAATGTTGTGGTAAAACAAACGGAAGAACAGCATCAGGAACAAAAGCAACAGCTGGAAGAACAGTAGCAGCTTCTTCAAAATTTGCTTTTGGTACAAAATTGAACATTGGCGGACATATTTATACAGTAGAAGATAGAGGCGGAGCAGTAAAAGGTAACAAAATAGATATATTTGTTAACACACATGCAGAAGCACTTCAATGGGGAGTTAGATATCTAACTGTTTCAGTAGTGCAATAAAATTAATTGAATATAGAATTTAAAGACAGCTTAATATAAGCTGTCTTATTTTGTCGAATCTTGCGGTGAAAAGTATAGTAAAAAGCTCGAAATATTATTTATCTTATGATGTTATGTCTACATAATTATTTTAGAGTAATTAATAAATCAAATAATTTTCAATTCAAATATTTATATCTTAAAATCAAAATTCATAAACAAAATTTAATTTTAAAATAAAATTTTACAATAAGGAATTGTGTTTACTATGCTTTTTTGGTAAAATAGAGAAGAAGAAATTTATGGCAAAAAAGGAAATAAATTTACTTTCAATAAAAAATAAAAAAATTAAGAAAGAAATTGATTAGTTATTAATACTCTAATGGTTACCATTGGAGTATTAACTATATATTAAGATGTAATTGATATTTTTCTTAATTTATAGTAAAATATTAAATATTAGGAGGATATTATGAGCATAAAAAAAGCAGGAACAATATTAATTAATTTAGAAGATAAAAAAGTTGGTTTAATTTATAGAAAAAAGCATGAAGATTATTCTTTTCCAAAAGGACATTTAGAAAAAGGAGAAACTCTTTTAGAATGTGCTGTAAGAGAGACAGAGGAAGAAACTTTAAGGAAGAATCATTTGTTAAATGGTAATGTAGTTGCAATAGATAGATATAGTTCAGGAGAAGAAAATGATGTAGAAACATATTATTATTTAGCAATTGATGATGGAGAGACTTCTAAAGATATACCTTTAAAAGATAGAGAAGAAATATTGTGGAAGAATGTAAATGAAGTATATAATTTGCTTACATATAATAATTTAAAAGAAATATGGATTAGAATAAAAGATGAGGTCATTAATGTTATGGAAAACAAAAAATAGAAAAGGAGCATATATGGAAGTAGTAGATAAATTAAATAAAAGAAAAGAACCTTTAAATAAAAAAAGCGACAGATATGAAAGAATAGATGGAGAATATTGTCAATATGTACATGTTTGTATAATGAATGATAAAAACGAGTTTTTACTTCAAAAAAGATCACCAAGTAAAAAAATATATCCAAACATGTGGTCTCAAACAGGAGGAGCGGTAGATTCAGGTGAAACTTCTTTGCAAGGAGCTCTAAGAGAAGTAAAAGAAGAATTAGGAATTGATTTAAATAAAGAAAATATGGAGTTTATGCTTTCATTTAAAAGGTTTCATAGTTTTGTTGATGTATGGCTTGCAAAACAAAATATAGATTTAAAAGATGTTGTTATACAAAAAGAAGAAGTTTCTGATGTGAAGTGGGTTAGTAAAGATGAATTTAAAAATATGATCAATGATAAAGAGGTTTCAGGGAGTGTAAATCTATATTATGAAATGCTTATGGATTTAATAGAAAATTTCAGTAAATAGATTAAGAAAAATAAAAATTTAAATAGGAGGATATAAATGAAATTAGTATCTTGGAATGTAAATGGAATAAGAGCTTGTTTAAACAAAGGGTTTGATGGATTTTTTAGAAATGTAAATGCGGATATATTTTGTATACAAGAAACAAAATGCCAAGAGGGTCAAGTTGATTTAAAATATGAGGGCTATGAAAGTTTTTGGAATAGTGCAGAGAAAAAAGGATATTCTGGAACAGCAGTATTTACTAAGATAAAACCAATATCTGTAAAATACGGAATTGGAATAGAAGAACATGATAAAGAAGGAAGAGTAATTACTTTAGAGTTCGATAAATTTTATATGGTAGATATATATACACCAAATTCTAAAAGAGAACTTGAAAGATTAGACTATAGACAAATATGGGAAGATGAGATTAGAAAATATCTTTTAGATTTAAATGAAACAAAACCAGTTATTATGTGCGGAGATTTAAATGTAGCTCATAAAGAGATAGATTTAAAAAATCCTAAAACTAATACTCACAATGCAGGTTTTACAATAGAAGAAAGAAATAAAATGACAGAACTTCTAGATTCAGGTTTTGTAGACACATTTAGGTATTTATACCCTGATAAGGAAGACGCATATAGTTGGTGGTCTTACATGAGAAAAGCAAGAGAAAAAAACGTGGGATGGAGAATTGACTATTTTATAGTTTCTGAAAGTATAAAAAATAAGATAAAACAAGCAAATATTTATTCAGAAATAATGGGTAGTGATCATTGTCCAATAGGTTTGGAAATTGAGTTATAATTAATAAAATAAACTTAAATAAAGGAGGTAATTATGGAAAATAAAAAAGAAAAAATAAGAAAATGGGGATTTTGGTTTTTATTAGGCTTATCACTTATTGTTATTTTAAAATGTTTGGATAATTTTATGGCAGTAACAGATGTTATTGGCAATTTTTTAAATATTATAGCACCATTTTTTGTAGGCATATTTATTGCATATATTTTATATATGCCTTGTAGAAAATTTGAAATCCTTTTTAGAAGGAGCAAAGCTAAATTTTTAAAAAGAAGAGCAAGAACTTTTAGTATAATTACAGTTTATTTAGTAATTGTAGCAATTATTGTTGTTTTATTTAGTTTTATATTGCCTGTTGTATGGGATAGCATAGTAGATTTTGTAAGTAATATTCAAAGTTATTATGAAACAGCAATAGATAGATATAATAATTTACCACAAGATTCTATATTAAAAAGCCAGCAAGTAAATGATTTTATTGATAGTATTAGACATATTGATATAAGAGAATACTTTAATTTCGATAGAGTAATGGAATACATATCAGGAGCAATAAGTGCTGTTACTGGAATTGTAAATGTATTTGTTGCAGTAATTGTTTCTATATATGTCTTGGCAGAAAGAGGAAAAATTTTAACTTTTGTAAAAAGATTTGCAGAAGCAATATTTAAAGAAAGAACTTATAAAAATATTGATAAATATTATAAACATTCAAATGAAATTTTCTTTAAATTTATAGCAAGCCAATTCTTAGATGCTGTAGTAGTAGGGATTTTAGTTACAATTGCAATGAGTATTATGGGAATTAAATATGCACCACTTCTTGGATTCTTTATAGGACTATTCAATATGATACCTTTTGTTGGAGCAATAATAGCAGTTGGTGTTTCAGCTATTATTACATTAATTACAGGGGGACTTTCTCAAGCTATTTGGATGCTTATTGTAACAATTATTTTACAACAAATTGATGCAAATATCATAAATCCAAAGATTGTTGGTAAATCGTTAAAAATTAGTCCAATTTTAGTACTTTTTGCTGTAACTATTGGTGGAGCTTATTTTGGAATACTTGGAATGTTCTTAGCTGTTCCTGTTATTGCTATTATAAAAATACTTATAGAAGATTTTGTAGATTATAGGTTGGCAATTAAGAAAAATGAAAAAATACTAGAAAAATAAAAAGTAAAAATTAAACAAAAATAAATCTTTCTATTTATTGAAATATATTTGTAAAAAAGTTAAAAAACCTTACGGAAACAGTTGACTTTTGATATTGGTTTGTGATAAACTATTATATAGAATTTACTAAAAATGGATTTTTATACCCAAAATATTTAGATAGGGTGATTAAAATAGAAAGAGAAAATAATAGTTAAAACCTAATAAAATAGCTAAAAAGTAGTTGAAAAAGCAGGATTTTTTCGATTGCTTTTTTGCTGTCTTTTTTCAAGGAAACATAATCTTAAAAATCCATTCTGAAATTTTATTCTAAAGCTAAAAATTAAGAGAAGAGGAATCAAATCCAAGGAGCCCTAAGGATTAAGATTGCAAGAGCAGACAATTTTAAAAATTAGATAAGCAAACCCGGGATTCTGAGAAGGACTTCTTTTAAAAAATATATTTTTTCTGCTTAAAATTTTTTTATGAGGTGATTTTTTTGAAAATAAGAGAAATTAACCACGAGAAATCTTCTCGTAAAGATTTCGCAAAAGTTGGTGATTTTATTGAAATGCCTAATCTTATTAAAGTCCAAAAAGATTCATATGATTACTTTATAAAAGAAGGTTTAGGAGAGGTATTAAGAGATATTTCACCAATCGAAGATTATTCTGGAAATTTACTCCTTGAATTTTTCGATTATTACATGGAAGATAAAACAAAATATTCAGTAGAAGAAGCAAAAGAAAGAGATGCTACTTATTCTGCAAGATTGCATGTAAAAGTAAGATTAATTAACCGTGAAACAGGTGAAATTAAAGAGCAAGAAATTTATTTAGGTGATTTTCCACTTATGACAGATAGTGGAACATTTATCATAAACGGGGCAGAAAGAGTTGTAGTAAGTCAGTTGGTACGTTCACCAGGATGTTATTATGGTGAAGAATTTGATACGAAAACGGGAAAGAAAACATATACATCTACAGTTATGCCTTTAAGAGGAGCGTGGCTTGAATATGAAACAGATGGAAATGATATTTTCTGGGTACGTGTTGATAGGACAAGAAAAGTACCAATTACAACTTTGTTAAGATCAATAGGATTAACAACAGATAGTCAAATGCTAGATTTCTTTGGAGATGAAGAAATGCTAAAAGCAACTCTTAATAAAGATACTATAAAAGATCAAGATGAAGCTTTAATAGAAATTTATAAGAAATTAAGACCAGGGGAACTTCCAACAGTTGAAGCTGCAAGAAGCTTATTTAATGGATTATTCTTTGATAATAAGAGATATGATTTAGCAAAAGTAGGTAGATATAAATTTAATCAAAAATTATCTTTAGCATCAAGAATAAAAGGAAAAGTAGCAGCGACTGATATAGTAGATAATGAAACTGGAGAAGTTTTTGCCCAAGCAGGAGAATTAATAGAAGACGAGGTTGCAAAAGATATTCAAAATGCAGGTATAAATACTGTTGATATTATGTTTTTAGATAAACAAATAAGAATAATAGGAAATGGAACTGTAGATATTCATAAAGTATTACCAAATGTAGATTTAAGTGAGTTAAATATTAAAGAATTAGTAAATTACAATGTATTACAAAATATAATAGAAAATACAGAGGAAAAAGATTTAGTTAAAACAATAAAAGAAAGAATGGATGAATTAATACCAAAACATATAACAACAGAAGATATGTTATCATCTGTAAACTTCTTATTTAATCTTTCTCATGGATTAGGTGGACCAGATGATATAGATCATTTAGCTAATCGTAGAATCCGTTGTGTTGGAGAATTATTACAAAATCAATTTAGAATAGGATTAACAAGATTAGAAAGAGTAGTACGTGAAAGAATGACAATACAAGAGTTAGATGCAGTAACTCCACAAACATTGATTAACACAAAACCTATTACATCAGCTATTCGTGAGTTCTTTGGTAGTTCACAATTGTCACAATTTATGGATCAAACAAATCCATTATCAGAATTAACACATAAAAGAAGAATTTCTGCATTAGGACCTGGAGGTTTAACAAGAGAAAGAGCAGGTTTTGAAGTGCGTGATGTTCATTATACTCACTATGGAAGACTTTGTCCAATTGAATCTCCAGAAGGACCAAATATTGGACTTATATCAGCACTTTCATCATTTGCACAAATTAATGAATATGGATTTATAGAGACACCATATAGAAAAGTAGATCCTAAAACACATAAGTTGACAGATGAAGTAGAATATATGAGTGCAGATATAGAAGATAATTACATTATAGCTCAAGCATCTGAACCAGTTGATAAAGATGGACATTTTATAAATAAGAGAGTAAGAGTAAGACGTAAGAATGAAATAATAGAAGTTGATAATGATAAAGTACAATATGTAGATGTATCGCCAAAGCAATTAGTATCAGTAGCAGCAGCAATGATACCTTTCCTAGAGCACGATGATGCAAAAAGAGCTCTTATGGGTGCTAACATGCAACGTCAAGCAGTTCCTCTTATGACAACAGAAAGTCCGATAGTAGGAACTGGAATTGAATATAGAGCAGCAAAAGATTCGGGAATTTTAGTTTTAGCAGAAGATGACGGTGTAATTGAAAAAGTAACAGGAAGTTCAATTACTGTAAAATACAAGAATGGAAAAACTATAGTTCATAAATTACGCAAATTTAAAAGAACAAATGGTGGAACTTGTATTAACCAAAAGCCAATTGTTAAAAAAGGTGAAATAGTAAAAAAAGGTGACGCTATAGCAGATGGACCAGCAACAGCTAATGGAGAAATGGCACTTGGTAAAAACGTATTAGTAGCATTTTCTACTTGGGAAGGTTATAACTATGAGGACGCTATTCTTATAAATGAAAGATTAGTAAAAGAAGATACTTTTACATCAATACATATTGAAGAATATGATTGTGAATGCCGTGATACAAAGCTTGGTGCAGAAGAAATAACAAGAGATATTCCAAATATTGGTGATGATTCATTAAAAGACTTAGATGAAAATGGAATTATAAGAATTGGTGCAGAAGTAAGACCAGGAGATATTTTAGTTGGAAAAGTTACTCCAAAAGGAGAAACTGAACTAACAGCAGAAGAAAGATTACTTCGTGCTATCTTTGGTGAAAAAGCAAGAGAAGTAAGAGATACTTCTTTAAGGGTACCACATGGAGAACAAGGAACGGTTGTAGATGTTAAAATATTTACAAGAGATAATTCAGATGAATTAGGACCAGGTGTAAATCAAATAATTAGATGTTATATAGCAACAAAAAGAAAAATATCAGTTGGAGATAAAATGGCAGGACGTCATGGAAATAAAGGTGTTATTTCGAGAGTACTACCAGAAGAAGATATGCCATTTATGCCAGATGGTACACCAATAGATATATTACTTAACCCATTAGGTGTTCCTTCTCGTATGAACTTAGGTCAAGTTCTAGAAGTACACTTAGGAGGAGCAGCAAAAGCTCTAGGATGGAAAATTTCAACACCAGTATTTGATGGAGCAAACGAAGAAGATGTA
This sequence comes from uncultured Clostridia bacterium, assembly GCA_944386415.1. Lineage (GTDB taxonomy): Bacteria > Bacillota > Clostridia > TANB77 > CAG-508 > CAG-269. The sequence continues at coordinate 12,019 of CALXAY010000034.1, forward strand.
AGAGAATTATTAAAACAAGCTGGAATGAGCGAGGATGGAAAAACAATTCTTTATGATGGAAGAACTGGAGATCCATTTGATAAACCAATTACAGTTGGTGTTATGTATATGTTAAAACTTCACCACTTAGTAGATGATAAAATACATGCTCGTTCAACTGGACCATACTCATTAGTAACTCAGCAACCATTAGGGGGTAAAGCACAATTTGGTGGACAACGTTTTGGAGAAATGGAAGTTTGGGCATTAGAGGCATATGGAGCAGCTTATACTTTACAAGAAATGTTAACAGTAAAATCAGATGATGTTGTAGGACGTGTTAATACATATGAGGCTATTGTTAAAGGTGAAAATATCCCAGAGCCAGGTGTTCCAGAAAGCTTTAAAGTTTTAGTTAAAGAACTTCAATCATTAGGATTAGATGTACGTTTATATTCTGAAGATAATGAAGAGTTAGAATTAAAAGAAGATGTTGATGAAGGAATAGAATATGATCCAAATAAAGATGGAAAAATCTTATCAGAAGATGAAGTTGTCGATGAAGGAGATTTAGACGGATATTCTGAAGAGGAAAACAATGATATCATGCTTGATGAAGATGATGTAATAGATGATGGAAAAGATGAGTTATTTGAGGAAATAGATGATGAAGGCGAAGAGATGATATTTGGTAGCGATTTGGCAAATGATAACTTAGATAATGATGATGATATTATAGAGTAAGAAAAATATAATGTATACAAATTTAAGATAAACTTAAATTTGTATACTAAAGCTGTAAGAACTAAAGTTTAACAGCTTCAGTAACTGAATAAATTCTAAAAAGGCAAGAAGCGACATTTTGGTTTGCAAGAGCGGAGGACAGTCTTCTATACTTATTTTAGAATTACCCGTATAAAAAATAGGTCTATAAGAGACAAAGAAAGGGGAAAATAAAAAGAGTGGACGAATTAAATACATTTAATAAGTTAAAAATTGGAATAGCATCAGATGAAAAGATAAGAGAATGGTCAAAGGGTGAAGTTAAAAAACCAGAGACTATAAATTATAGAACATTAAAACCAGAAAAAGATGGTTTGTTTTGTGAAAGAATATTCGGACCAACAAAAGATTGGGAATGTCATTGTGGTAAATATAAAAGGGTAAGATATAAAGGAATAGTTTGCGATAGGTGTGGTGTAGAAGTTACAAAATCAAAGGTTAGACGTGAAAGAATGGGACATATTGAGCTTGCAGCACCTGTTGCACATATTTGGTATTTTAAAGGAATACCAAGTAGAATTGCTTTAATGCTTGATATTTCACCAAGAAACTTAGAAAGAGTTATATATTTTGCTTCATATGTAGTAGTAGATAAAGGAACAACTAACTTAGAAAAATGTCAAATATTAAACGAAAAAGAATATCATGAGGCAGAAGAAAAATATGGAAAAGGTTCTTTTAAGGCTAAAATGGGTGCAGAAGCAATTAGAGAATTACTAGAACAAATTGATGTAGAGAAATTATCAGAAGAAATTAAAAAAGACTTAGAAACAGCAAGTGAACAAAGAAAAAGTAAATTAGTCAAAAGATTAGATACTGTAGAATCATTCAGAATTTCAGGAAATAAACCTGAATGGATGGTGATGAATGTTATACCAGTTATTCCACCAGAATTAAGACCAATGGTTCAATTAGATGGTGGTAGGTTTGCAACATCAGACTTAAACGATTTATATAGAAGAGTTATAAACAGAAATAATCGTTTAAAAAGATTATTAGAATTAGGAGCACCTGAAATAATTGTACGTAATGAAAAGAGAATGCTTCAAGAATCAGTAGATGCTTTAATTGATAATGGAAGACGTGGAAGACCAGTAACAGGAGCTGGAAATAGGCCATTAAAATCATTATCAGATTTATTAAAAGGAAAACAAGGACGTTTTCGTCAAAACCTACTTGGAAAACGTGTTGATTATTCTGGACGTTCTGTTATAGTAGTAGGACCAGAACTTAAGATTTATCAATGTGGACTTCCAAAAGAAATGGCCGTTGAGTTATTTAAGCCTTTCGTAATGAAAGAATTAGTAGGTCGTGGAATTGCTCAAAATATTAAAAATGCTAAAAGAATGGTTGAAAGATTAAGACCAGAAGTATGGGGAATATTAGAGGAAGTTATTAAAGATCATCCTGTAATGTTAAACCGTGCTCCTACTTTGCACAGACTTGGTATTCAAAGTTTTGAGCCAGTATTAGTAGAAGGTAGAGCAATTAAACTTCACCCACTAGTTTGTGAAGCTTTCAATGCTGACTTCGATGGTGACCAAATGGCAGTTCATTTGCCTTTATCACCAGAAGCACAAGCAGAATCAAGATATCTTATGCTTTCAACAAATAATTTACTAAAACCACAAGATGGTAAGCCAGTTGCAGTACCTAGGTTAGACATGATTTTAGGATCATATTATCTAACAATGGTATTAGATGGTGAAAAAGGTGAAGGAAAATACTTCAAAGACCCTGAAGAAGCTATAATGGCTTATGAAAATCATGAAGTTGGTATCCATGCTAAAATAAATGTTAGAATAACAAGGAAAATAGATGGAGAGGAAAAAGCAAGAAGAGTAGAAACAAGTGTTGGAAGAATTATTTTTAACCAAGGTATACCTCAAGATTTAGGATTTATAGATAGAAAAGAAGATCCATTCCAATATGAAATAAGTTTTCCAGTTATGAAAAAATCAATGGGAACAATTATTGAAAGAGTAATTAGAACACATGGATTAACAGAATCAGCAGAAGTAATAGACTATATAAAAGCTTTAGGATTTAAATATTCAACTTTAGCAGGTATTACATTCTCTATGGATGATGTTAAGGTACCTGAAGCTAAGAAAGATTTATTAAAAGAAGCTGATGAAAAAGTAGAAAATGTAAGAAAACAATATATACGTGGTTTAATAACAGATGATGAAAGATATAATGCTGTTATTAATATCTGGGAAGATACAACATCTAAAGTAAGTAATGCGATGGAAGAAAACTTTGATGAGTTAAACCCAATATATATGATGGTTAAATCTGGAGCCCGTGGTAATATGAACCAATTACGTCAAATCGCAGGTATGCGTGGACTTATGGCAAGTACAACAGGTAAAGCAGTTGAAATTCCAATCAAATCATCATTTGCAGAAGGATTAGATGCATTAGAGTACTTTATTTCTGCTCATGGAGCTCGTAAAGGACTTTCAGATACAGCTTTAAGAACAGCTGACTCTGGATATTTAACAAGAAGATTAGTTGATGTTTCACAAGATATTATAGTAAGAGAACATGATTGTGGCACTAAGGAAGGAATTACAGTTTATGATATTAAAGATGGAAATCAAATAATTGAAAAAATGGAAGAAAGATTAATAGGTAGATACCCACTAGAAAATGTTTATAATCCAGAAACTAAGAAATTAATAGTAGACAAAGATACAATGATTACTGAAAAAATAGCAGAAGAAATAGTTGCAGCTGGAATAGAAAAGTTAAAAGTGCGTTCAGTTTTAGGATGTCATTCTAAACGTGGTGTATGTCAAAAGTGTTACGGAATGGGATTAGCAAGAAGAGACTTAGTCTCAATTGGTGAATCAGTAGGTATAATTGCTGCCCAATCAATTGGTGAGCCTGGTACACAGCTTACAATGAGAACTATTCACTCTGGTGGTGTAGCAGGTGTTGCAGATATTACTCAAGGTCTTCCTAGAGTTGAGGAATTATTTGAAGCTAGAAAACCAAAAGGAGTTGCAATAATTTCTGAAATAGATGGTAAAGTTAAAATTAAAGAGACCAAGAAAAAGAAAGAAGTAATAGTAACATCAAAAGATGAATCTAAGACTTATACAATACCATTTGGTTCTAAGATGAAAGTTAAAGATGGAGATATGGTAGAAGCAGGAGATGCATTTATTGAAGGTTCAAAGAATCCAGCAGACATATTAGAGATAAAAGGACCAGAAGGAGTTTATGAATACTTGATTTCAGAAGTTCAGAAAGTTTATAGAAACCAAGGTGTTGATATAAATGATAAACACATCGAAGTAATTGGAAGACAAATGCTTAAAAAAGTTAGAGTTGAAGACAATAGCGATACAGATATGTTCCCTGGTGAATTAATAGACATGTATGAATTTGAAGATAAAAATAAAGAAACAATATCTAAAGGTAAAAATCCTGCAGTAGGTAAGAGAGTATTGCTTGGTATTACTAAAGCATCACTTGCAACAGATAGTTTCTTATCAGCAGCTTCATTCCAAGAGACAACAAGAGTATTAACAGAAGCAGCGGTAAAAGGTAAAATTGATGACTTAATAGGATTAAAAGAAAATGTTATTATTGGTAAATTAATACCAGCAGGAACAGGTATGAAGAAGTATCAAAATATTCATATTAATACAGAAAAAGAATTAGAAGACATTTCTGATGTACAAGGAAAAAATTAAGATAGGTTTTTATACTGAAGTTGTCAACAAAAAGTAGACACTAAAAAAGTTATCTATGAAAACCCTAATTGAATGCGATATTCAATTGGGG
>CALXAY010000035.1 GCA_944386415.1 uncultured Clostridia bacterium
AGCCATACTGTTTCGTCTTTTACATTCACCTCCAATTTTACACCTTGATTTTCAAAAAGAATAATTTCATTTTTCTTTTCTTCCATAAAATCACATCCTTTTTAATTAGTAGTTTATTTTAAGCTATAATTAAATCGTTGCTTGCATTTTACTATATATTAAATATTTTGTCAACAGTTTTATTTAATTGAATGTAAAATTTTATTTTAAGGGAAATTTATTTATATATTAAAAGATAGGATTTCTCCTATCTTCTTAAGCAATCTGTTTTTTCTTATAAACTTTCCTTTTAATATGTATTAATAGATAACTAATTACTGCTAAAACTATAGTAATAACAATTTCTTGTCTAGGTATTTGTGATAACTCAAGTAATCTATGAAATAATAATACTGCTACATAGAATCCAATCGCTGTTGTTGTAAATAAAAATACATGAGGTTTAGTAAATGGCGTGCAAACTTCTTGCACTGCCAAAATACTTACAAAACCTATAAGTAAATACATCATTGTTGTTAATGTTGCTTGTTCTATTCCTATTACATTTCCAATGATTGTTAAAATAATTATATTAAACATAATTGCAATTGCAAAAGGTGCCGCATTTGTAAGAGCTGTCGGTAAGAATGCTCCTGTGATTGGTTTTTTATTTTTCTCAAATGTAATAAAGAATGATGTGTAACCTTCTATTACTAAGTCTATTAATGTTATTTGTATTGGTATAAATGGAAATGCTGTATTTGTTATTATACAGAACAATGATAATAACACTGAATATATAGTTTTAATAAAGAATATTCTAGCTACATTTGTTATATTATTTACAACTCTTCTTCCTTCCATTAATACATCTTTTAATACACTAAAATCCGAATTTAGAAGTACTATTTGAGATACTTGTTTTGCAGCATCTGAAGCATCTGGAAGTGTTATACTACAATCTGATTCACGAAGTGCAATAACATCATTTACACCATCACCTGTCATTGCAACTTTATGATTTTTAGCTTGCAAAGCTTTTACTATAATACTTTTTTGATGTGGCAATACTCTTGCAAAAATACTATATCTATCTACTAAATTTACTATTTCAGCATCTGTACTAATTGTTGATAAATCTATATATGATTCATAATCTTCAAGTCCTGCTCTTTTTGCAATATTAGATACAGTAAGAGCATTGTCACCAGAAATTATTTTAACATCTACACCTTGCTCTTTAAAATATCCTAGCATTTCTTTTGCATTTCTTCTTAATGGATCTTCTAATATTACAGATGCAACTACCTCTAATTTTGGTAATTCATCGTCTTTTACTATTTCTTTAGCATATCCTATTGCTAAGACTCTTTTTCCGTTTTTTTGTAAATCTATAATTCTTTCTGGCATTTTACTATCGCTTTTTTCAAATAGCCTTTCAGGTGCTCCTACTATTACAGAACCTTCTTCTTTAAATGATATACTACTCCATTTTCTTTCTGATGAAAATGGTACATTATCTATTTTTTCATAATTTATATCACCTTTAAAATAATTTTTCATAGCTCTAAATGTTGAATTTGTATCATCCATTCCATTTATAAATGCTACCATCATATCATTAAAAGGTTTTGGCATAATGTTTTCATTATACATTTTTACTTCTGAAACTTTCATTTTTCCTTGTGTTATTGTTCCAGTCTTATCCAAGCATATTGTATCAATATGTGCTAAAGATTCTATACTATATAGCTCTTGTACCAAAACTTCTTTTTTAGCCAGCTTAATAACTCCTGATTCTAATGCTATTGTAATTAATAAAACTAATCCTTTAGGAAGCATTCCAAGTAAGGCTGCAGCCGTTGCAATAACTGACTCTGGAAGTACAGTTTCTCTTATAAAATAGCTTTGAATAAATAATATTACTCCAACTGGTATTATTACAAAACTTGTAAATTTTGTAACTTTTTTCATAGAATTTATTAATTCTGAATTATTATCTTTATGTTTTTTAGTTGCACTAATTATTTGGTTTGCAAAGTTATCTTCTCCAACTTTTTCAACAATAGCATAACATTTACCAGAAACCACATAACTTCCTGAGAGTAATTTATCTTCTTGCTTTTTTTCTATTAAATCAGATTCTCCAGTAAGCAAGGCTTCATTTACTTCAATTTCTCCATCTATTACATAAGAATCAGATGGTATTTGGTCTCCTTGTTTTAATATAATTGTATCACCAAGCACTACTTTTTCTATTTCAATTTCTTGTGCTTTCCCATCTCTTATTACTGTAGTTTTAGATGCTGTAAGTATTGATAATTTTTTTACTAAATTTTTCCCATGAATTTCTTGAATAATACCAATTAAAACATTTATTGTAATAATTAAAAAGAAAAATGTATTTGTGTATGCTCCAACTAATAATAATGCTATTGCAATTATTAAATTATATAAATTAAATAATGTAAAAACATTATCTTTTACTATTTGCCAATTTGATTTTAAATTGTTATTATCAGTTACATTTACTTTTCCTTGTGCTGTTAATTCTTCTACTTCTTTAGAAGTTAAACCTTTATACTTTTCTTCTTTCATTACTCCTCCTAAAAAATCCAAAAAATTTTTGTACTTCTTTGTTATATCATAAAAAAATAAAAAAGAATAGTCTTTTTTCAAAAACTATTCTTAATTTTATCGAAAAATGTGTTTTTAATTATTAATCTATATTAATCAATTCATAGTTAGTTGTTCCAAAACCTAATTCTTCTGCTGCCTCTATTGTATGTGTTCCATTTCTTGAGTTTACTCTTTCTAAGAAATGTTCTTTTCCTGGGTCATCTGACTTTTCAACTAAATCCATACAAGCTCTATCTATTGCTATTGGGTCAGTAGATATTAAAATACCTATATCTTTCATGCAAGGATCTTCTGCAATTCTACAACAATCACAGTCAACAGATAAATTTTTCATGACATTTATATATACAATTTTTCCTTTAAATAAATTGTGAACTGATGATGCTGCATCTGCCATTGATTCTAAAAATTTATCTTGCTCAGGTAAATCGTCCCATATTTCAAATTGGTCTTTACTTCTTCCTGCTGAATGTATCCATGCTTTTCCTTCTGATGAGCTACATCCTATTGATAATTGTTTTAATGCTCCACCATATCCTCCCATAGGATGCCCTTTAAAATGTGATAAAACAAGCATTGAATCATAGTTATCTATATTTTTTCCTACAAAATTTTCTTTTAAAATTTTTCCATTTGGTATTTCTAATACTTTATCTGGTCCTTCTTCATCCATTAAATCTACATTAAAGTATTTTGACCAACCATGATTTTCTATTAATTTTTTATGTTTTTCAGTAGAATTTCTTTCTCCTTCATATGCTGTATTACATTCTACTACTGTTCCATTTACATGCTCTACAATTTTTTTAACAAATTCTGGTTTTAAATAATTTTGATTTCCTTCTTCTCCTGAATGTAACTTTACAGCTACTTTCCCTTCTAGCTTTACTCCTAATTTTTCATAAAGTCTTATCATCCCATCTGGTGTTATTTCTTTTGTAAAATATACTTTAGCTTTGTCCATAGTAATCACCTTTCCTTTCTTAATTTATATTTTAATTAATTTTGATTTAAGTTAGTAAATAATTCTATTGTTTAAAACTAATAAGGTTATAGATTTCATTTTCCTTTTAAGCTAACTTTTCATTTACAAAATTCAACTTTTCTGATATCTTTTTATACCATTTATCTTCTATACTTAATTTTTTATCAAATGCTTTTTTTACTTCTTCTAAACACAACCTAGCATCTTCATATTGTTTGTTTTCAATGTAAGCATCAGCAAGATTATCAATTGCATCTAAGGTTGAAAAATCATCCTGATGTAAATTTTTCTTTCTTATTCTTATTGTTTCTTTTAGCTGTTTTATACCTTCTTCAAAATTTCCCAACTTGCAATTTGCTTGTCCTAAAGCCTTTATGGTTGTAGCAACTTCTAAACTATCTTGCTTATACTTTAAAGATAATAGTTCATAAGCTTTCTTAGCACATTCTAATGATTTTTGATAATCTCCTAATTGGAGATACACACGTGATAAAGCTATATTTGTATTTCCTATTTTATAATGATTTTCAGGTAAAATTTTATTATATATTTCACATACTTCTTTTAATAATTCTTGTGCTTTTAATGGTTCTTTATCTTTTAAATAAGAAAATGCTCTAGATTTTAAACAATCGGCTAATAAGTATCCATCTGTTTTAATATTTCTTAATATCTCTATAGACTTTTCGTTATATTGGATTGCTTTTTCTTTTTTGTAACATTTATTATTTACAAATCTTAATAAATCATAAGTTTTTGCTACTTCTTCTGAATTTTCTGTAAATATTCTTTCTTGAACTTTTAAAATTTCAAATAATACTTTTTCTGATTGCTCATAATATCCCAAGTCTCTTAAAAATTTTGAAATTTCAATAAAACCTTTCCAATTATTCTCATCTACAGTTAGATAATTGTTATATATATTTAGAATTATTCCTTCATATTTTAATCTTTCTTCTTGTGTTAGTTTCCATGGATCAATTGAAGTTAAACTTTCAAAAAGATTTTTACAATTTTCTAAACTTGGTTTACATTCATTAATTATTACATCTTTTATTAGAGGATGAAGTGAAATAGTGTCAGTCTCCCAATTGTGTAAAATCCAATTCTTCTTTATTAAATCATCTATTATAAATCCATCTTCAAACTTACATAATTCCATAAATGTATCAAATTCTATTTCTGATATAGAAAACATTGCTAAATTCCTTAATACTTCTGTTTCTTTTTCATTAATTTTAGATATATCAAACAAGGTTTTTATATAATTATATATTGTATTGCTTTGAAATTGATGGCTAATATTTCCTGTTATTTCCGGTGTTATACCCTTTTGCTTTAATATTTGATACATTTCTTTTGGGCTTTTTCTTCCTCTTTGCATATATTTAGCTACTAATTCTATTGCTAGAGTATGACCATCTAAAACTTTTATTATATTTTTAATCTCTTCTAATTCTGCTTTAATATACTTTAGTACTTGATAGTTTTGTGTAAATATAGAAATTAAGTCTTCTTCATTTTCCATAACATTTATTTCTATTATAGGATATCCTAGATCTTTCCAATCATTCCTTGTAGTAAAAATTACATCATAATTTCCTTGTAAGAACTCTTCTATATTTTCATCTTTATCTGTATCAAAATTATCTATTATTAAAAGTACCTTCTCTTTTTTTGCAATCTTCTGTAAAATCTCTAGTTTTCTTTTATAAAACTGCTTATCTGTTTCTATCTCTCCATCTTTATGATTTCTAAATAGATTAGTAATATTTATTTTACTATCACTAATTATTAATTGTTCTAGATTAGTTTCATATTTTGCAAAAACAATTTTATCATATTCGTTTTTGTGAATATTTGCATATTTCTTTGCAATTTCACTTTTTCCTATACCTCCCATTCCATGCAAAAAAACACATTTATTACTTTTAATTTTCTCTTCTAGCTCATTTAATTCCTTATTTCTACCTATAAAATGAATGTTATTTAAAATGTTAGTACTAAGTAAGTTATTTTCTTCATCTTCTATATTAATCTCTTTACTTTTTCCTTTATTTAAGATAAAACATATTCTATCGGTTAATTCAATTATTCTTTTTTCTAGAGGAGGTGTTACTGCATCTAACCAATGTAATCTTCCTAAATAATATTTTGCTTCCGCACTTATATCTTCATTAGAAATTTGAAATGGAATTACATGAACAGGCTCTTTCTTTCTTAATCTTTCAGAAACATAATTAATTTCATTTAATACATCAAAAGATTCCGATGATTCATGATTTAATATCAGTACAAAAACTTTACATTCATTTATTACATCAGTAATATTTTTAGCATAAGAATCTTGTGTATCTCTAGGTGCATACCATACTCTTATTCCTTTTTCTTCTAGCGAATGACATATCGCTTCTGTTATTTTCAAACAACTTTGAGTGTGATGACTTATAAATACTTCTATTGAACTCATTTTCCTACTCCCTTTACAAATTCTTATTTTTAATATCTTAATAATTAAATTAATTTTATCTAACCATCAAAATTATTACTATATTCTTTCATAATATTAATTAGCCATTTTTCACTAAATGTTTTCCTTGACTATAACTTGTCTCTTATAACTTTTACCATTCTATATGTCAATTAAATTATACTCTAAGTCTAGTTTTTTGTAAATATTTTTTGGCCTACACATTAAATTTACACACTTTCCACATTTGTTTTATTTCTTATTTATGTATTCCATGTTATAATCATCAAAAAGTTAGGAGGAACAGTATGCCAACTACCCATCACATAAAGGTAATGGGTAGTTGACTTTTGGGAAATAGATACTGTTACTATATTGTATAGTAATATGATTTCTATATCTTCTAAAATTTCTTTAATTCTATTATTTTTTATTTATTCAGCATCTATATGTAGCTTTTGTTCTTTTCTTTTGTTTTATAAAAAATTACATATTTTTTACAATTATAATAATTTATTATTTTAACAAATTATTTAATTTTTCCCAATCTTCTATCTTCTTTTCTATTTTGCTCTCTATCTCCTGAATTTTATCTTGTAATTCTGCTAATTTCATATAGTCAGTTGCATTTTCTTCTTTTTTCATCTCATTTTCTATTATTTTTATTTCATGCTCCTTTTGTTCTATTTCTTTTTCTATTTTTTCCATTCTATTTTTTCTTTTATTATTTTCTTTATTTAACAGATATTGATTTTTAGAACTCTTCTCTTGCAAAACAGTTTCATTTTCTTTTTTATTATTTCCACTATCATAAATATCTATTTTTTCTTTATTCTTTTTTTTCCATTCTTGAAATTCTTCATAGTTGCCGTCAAAAAATGTTACTTTTCCTTTTTTAAATTCTAATATCTTATTTGCAATTTTACTTACAAAATATCTATCATGAGATACAAATATTAAAGTTCCTTTATATTCTTTTAAGATTTGTTCTAAACTTTCTTTTCCTACTATATCCATATGGTTAGTTGGCTCATCTAATAAAAGAAGATTTGGTTCTTTTTTAAATATCTCACAAAGTTTTAATCTTGCTTTTTCTCCTCCTGATAACATTTTTATCTTCTTTTCTACATCTTCACCTGTAAATAAAAAACTACCTAAGATTGTTCTTGCCTTTGTTGTGGTAAGCTCTGGAAATTCTTCTATAAACTCTTCATATACTGTATTTTCATCATTTTTAAATTCTAGTTGCTGGTCAAAATAGCCTAAAGTTACATTGTACCCAAATGAAAAACTTCCACTTAAAGCCTTAATTTTCCCTGCTAAAGTTTTTAACAATGTTGATTTTCCAATTCCATTTTCTCCAATAATTCCAAGCTTATCTCCTCTATAAAGTAAAAAAGATATTTTTTGTAATACTTTATCATAACCAACCTCTAAATCTTTTAATTCTACTACATCTTTTCCACTTGTCTTTATATTAAAATTATTATGAAATGTTTTTAAATCATATTTATTTGGTTCTTCTACTTTTACCATTCTTTCTATTTGCTTTAGTTTTGATAAAGCCATCTTAGCTTTTGTTGGCTTATACCTAAACCTATTTGCTATATCTTCTAGTCTTTTTATTTCTGATTGTTGATATTCATAATCTTTTAATTGCTTTTCATAATTTGCTCTTTTTTGAACTTCATAATCTTTATAATTTCCTTTATATAAAGTCATTGTTCCATATTCTATTTCGTATACTTTATTTACAATTCTATTTAAAAACATTCTATCATGTGAAACAATAACTACTGCTTTTGGATAGTTCTTTAAATAATCTTCTAGCCATTCTATTGCTGTTATATCTAAATGGTTTGTTGGTTCATCTAAAAGTAATATATCTGGCTTACTTAAAAGTAATTTTAGAAACGCAATTTTTGTTCTTTGTCCTCCTGAAAATTCTGATATTTTCTTTTTCTCATCTTCTATGCTAAATCCAAAATTTTTTAAAGCTATATCTATTTCTTTTTTATATGTATACCCGCCTAAAAATTCATATCTATCTAAACTTTCTGTATAAGATTTTATTAATTTTTCAGAAGAATCTTCTTGCAACTTAAAGCTTAAATCTTCTATTTTTTTCTCTAAATCTATTATTTCTTTATATACTTTTAATATTTCATCTATCATTAAAATATTATCATCTTCAAAATCTATTTGTTTTAAATAACCAATTACAGGACTTCCTTGTTTATATACAGAAAATTTAGTTGTTCCTACTCCTTCTTCTAGCATTGAGTTATCTACAATTGCTTTTAAAAGAGTAGTTTTTCCGTGCTCCATTTCTTCCAACAATTGCTGTTTTATCTTTTTCATTTATTTCAAAATTTATCTCTTCTAATATTGTTTCTGCTCCATAACTAATTGCTCCATTTACTATTCTGTAATTCATTTATCTCACCTATTATTTGCATTTATTTTTTATATTATAACAAAAAAAAAGTAAAATTTCTACAAATTTTACAATGTAGTATATAATTTAAAATCAAAAACAAATAAAAACATTTTCAATAAATATTGTTCTATTTACTTTAAATTAGGCAAAGAAAAAGTCAATATTAGCTCAAGCCAACTAATACTGACCAAATCAAAAATTCAATTTTAATTTATTTAATTTTATCTTTTCTCTTCTCAAATAATATAGAAATACTTGCAAGGACTAGAACTATAGCAATAAGCACAAAGAAGCTGACTAGGTGGTTTCTTTTTTCTTTTCCTTCTTTTTGGTTATTTTCTGTTTTTTCTTGTTGTTCTTTTTCTTGTTCATCATTTTGTTCTTCTTCATTACTTATTCTTTGTATTTCATAAATCCCATTTAATTTTTCTTGATTTTCTTTTTGTTCTTCTTGGTATTTTATTTCTTCTTTGCTATTTCTTTTATAAACATTTATTAGATATTCTTTTTTTGTATAGGTATTTCTTGCAGTAACTGTAATTTTAATAACATTATTACCTTCTTTAAGTGTATCTTCCTTATTTATCTCTACTGTTGCATTTTCATCTTCTGGGATTGCAAGTAAGTTTATTTGTTCTGTGTCGTCTCCCACTTCTACATTATAATTTGTAACAGTATTATCAAAAGCTGGATAAAGAAGATAATTTTCAATTGCTAAGGTTTCTAAATTAGTATTTGCAGATTCCAAATCATTTGTTTTAGTAACATTAATTAAATATGTGCTACTACTTGTTTTATCAGGTGATGTTACTTGTACTTTTATTAAGTTTAAACCTTCTTTTAGATTACTATTTCCTTCAATTTGGATTTTAGAGTTTTTATTTTCTGCTATTGCTAAAACTTCAATATCTTTAATATCATTTTTTACTGTTATATAATAATCATAGGTATTATTATTAAAATCAGGAACCATACCTTCTGTATTTAATCTTAGGTTTTGAAGTTTAGAATTACTTAAATTTTTATCTTGTCCTATTTCTTCTTTTGCTTGTTTTTCTAAAATTGTTTCTTCTTTTCCAATTTGTATTTGTTTTTCTTTAAAACTTGTTTCTACCTTTTGACCTTTTTTTGTATAAAACTCTCCATTTATATTAAAAGTAGCTTTGCCTTCTTCTTTTGCTTTAAATTTAAAAGTTTCTGTTTCTCCGCTTCTTGGACTATTTCCACCTTCTTTATCATACCAAACATAAATAATTCTATTTCCATCTACATTTATATTTTCTTCTTCATTTTCTTTTACAAATTCAAATTTATCATTATCAAAATAAAGATATAAAGTATATGCTGCTGTTGTAAAATTATCTATATTGACACTAATTTCTACTTCTTCATTTATTTCAATAACATCTTTATTACTTTCTAAATAAACATTTCCTTTAGTATTTGCATAAGTTTTATAATATGAGTTTGCACTTATTAAAAAAAGAAATACAATTAATAAAATTTTTATTTTTATGTTTTTAAACTTCATGTTTTTTTCTCCTTTATAATATGTGTTCCCTTTTGTCATTTTTTCGACAAAAGGAAACGTCCCTATTGTTCTATTTCTTGAAATCCTAATATATGTCTTTGAATTAATAGTAAGTCAACAGAACTTGGCTTTGAAGATGTTTTTCTTACATTACTTGCTTTCATAAATATACTCTCTAACTTTTGTAACTCTAGTATATGACGTTGTAATACTAACAAATCTGTACTGTTTATTTTTCCATCTCCGTTAGAGTCTCCATATACTATAATTTTATATTCTCTTAAAAGAACTCCATTTTCTTTTACTAAGATTTTACTTCCAGTTCCTACAATATCATTATTCTCTAAAATTTTTCCTTTATAGTTTACAAATTCTAACTCTAAATCTGTTGTAATTAGATTTTTTAAATCTATTACTTTGTTTTTATCATAATCTATTCCAGATATTTCTAAACTATTTACATTTAATGAACTATCAAAGTGTATTTCCCAGTCTTCCATTTTTCTAACAGCTGTTACTTTACATTCTTTTTTAATTTCTTCATTTTCTTTTGATTTAACAGTAATTATTGCTGTTCCTTCTTGTTTTGCTTCTAAGTTTCCATGTTCATCTACTGATACTATTTCTTCCTTATTACTTTCAAAAATAACACCTTTTTCATTTGCATCATCTGGTTCTATGCTAGCATTTATCTTAAAAGTATCTCCTACTTGCATATAAACATCACTATTGTCTATTAGAATATCAGTAACTTTACTATATACTTCAACTTCAATTGTAGCTTTAACATTATTTTCATTGGCTTTTACTGTAATATTTGCTTTTCCTCTTGTTATTCCTCTTAAATTTCCATTACTATCTACTGCTACAACATTTGGATTACTAGATGAATATATAACTTCATGGTCTTTTGCTTCTTCTGGCGTTATTTTTACGTTTATTTTTTCATTCTCTCCTTTTTGTATAATGTTATTTTCTTTATCTATACTTATTTCTATTTTTTCTATTTGTACAGGTGGTGCTTCTTCCACATAATTTTGTGAAATATAACCAATAATTCCGTTTTGAAGTCTTACCATATCCCATCTATCACCTGTTCTTATACCTTTTTTTATTCTTGTCATTTGATTTCCATTTTGAACCATAGTAATAACTTCATAAGAAGTCCCGAGGTCCTGTCCTTATATTTACATTAGTAGCCATGCAATAAACTTTTTTGTTGTCATCTGTAAAATTACTTGGTTCAATACTTGGACTTTGCGTAGGAATATCAGGCATATTATTATATATTGGAATAATAAAATTCATAGGAATATCTAATAGATTACTATTTTTATAACCTGTATATATTGATTTAGACTCACTATAAGGAGCTAAAACATTTGTCATATACTGGTGCCAAAATAGGCTTTCTCCTGTTACATCAAATTTTTGTAAATATACTGTATCTTGTCCTTGGTTTATATAACTATCTCCTATAAAAATAGCTCCTCCTGTTATTGCTCTTTCTTTAGTATTCCATGGAATTAGGAACTTAGCTTTAGTAGTTTCACTTGCACCTTTTCCATCTTTTGCATACTGAAGTCCATTTTTAATTGCTCCCATAGGTTCTTGAGAACTTGTTGCTCCTATATTATAAAAATTATATAAACCTTCAAAACCTGAAACTCTCCCACTAATTGAATTATGTGATAAAAAAGGTCCTACTTCTTGTTTTATTCTAGATGCTAAATGGTATGGACTTACCTTAGAAGTCCCACCTCCTCTTAATATTAAATCTGAATATTTCTCAGACATATTTATAGTTTGACCACTACTTGTTAAATAAGATACTTTAGTATTATAAAATTCTGTGCCATAAAGTATTTTTTCTACTCCATCTATATTATTGGTATGTTCACTAAAAGATAAAGCCTCAAACTGGAATATTCTAACTTCATTTAAAAAGTTTCTTGGATCCATTGAATATTCTACTGCTTGTCTTGAAGAATCAACCCATCCTGCGTCTACTTCTACGTTATATTCTCCGAGGTTTTGTGTTTTTCCATCTATCTGAATAATTTTTAGGAACTAAATTTTTTCCAAATTCATTTTCATTATCAATAACATAATTCCAATCTAAGTCTGTATATAAAGCTGTAAACTTCCAATTAGGATATTTGATTGCTAGTTCTTCTAAATATGGCCTATAACTATCCGGAAAATCTTCTATACTGTTAGATCTTTGTAATGCATTTGTTACTACAAAAATCAAACACCCTAAAAAAAGAAATATAATAAATACTATATATGTTTTTTTATCTTTTAAAATGTTCATCTATTTTTCTCCTTTGCTTTTACTATAATTCTTTTACTAGAATCGTTTGTACAAGTAATTAAAGTTACCTCTTTTTCTCCATTTGTTTCTTGTGATAAACATCCTACATCATCTGGTAACACTTTATATATGTTATAAATTTCATATTCTATTCTTCCTATGTTGTTATCAATTATAAAAAGATTATCTCCTACATTTAAGTCTTTTAAATCATGAAACATATTTTTATTTTTAAAATTATGTCCTGCTATACAAAAATTTCCAAGTGTATTTGGCTTTGCGCCCCAAAACTTTACAACTGATATGTTTAAAGATTCATTTGAATATGTTTTTAGTACATAAGTCTCTAAATTAATTTTTGGTATTTCTAGTTTTGCTGTTATCTCATATCCTTTATATTCTAAAGAAACTTCTTCTTTTTTTACTTCTTCATATTTATTTGTTACTATTTCTTCATTAGTAATATTTATATTAGTACTAACATTTTGGGCTTCATAATTATTTTTTATTATATTTTTTTCTTTATATTCTTCTATTCCCAGCCAAGTTAAGATACTAAAAATAATTGTAATTAAAAATATGTTGATTACTTTTTTTTTATTTTTTGTTTTCATTTGCTTATCCTTCCTAAGATGAAACACTATTATATGTAAGTAAATGAGAACATCTCATTTACTTTTTAATTTTTTATTTTCTTTTTGTTATAATAAATAATTGTTCCTATTAGTATAACAATTATTGTAAAAATAGGAAGATATATATTTATACCTGTTTTTGGAAGTTTAGTAGGCATTGTATTTTCTGTTTTATTTTCTTCTACTTCTACTGGTGGAATTATTTCTTCACCTTCTTCTGTTGTTCCATTATTTGTTCCGTCTGTTGATGGAGGTATTGTAGCCTCTTCTACTACTGTAAGGTCAAATGTTTTTTCTGCAATTACGCTATCTGAATTTTCTCTATCTATTAGTTTTAATGTAATTTTGTAATCTCCTACTTCACTAAATATTCCTCTTACATTTAAAGTTTGAGATACATCTTTTCCTCCAATTGGATATCCTTGTTCTTCTCCCCAACCACTTTCTATTATGTCATGTTCTATACTACTTTCATCTGTTCCAATTAGTTTAGCATCACCTGTTCCTGTACTTTCAGCTACAAGTCTTGCTTTATTATAATATTTTCCCATAGGTGAAGAATAAGAAATTTTCATTTCATTTTCTTGATTTTTAACTAGCTTACCATTTACTGATTCTAAATTTAATGTATAGTCTTTATACTGGGGCTCTACTGTTACATTCTTAGTAATTGGAGAAGTTATATCATCATATGTTATAGATGCATCCGAATTTGCTAGCCCTTCTGCTGTTACATTAAATTCTGTTGGATTTGATGTTGTAATTTCTTCTTTTGCTTTAAATGTTACACTCATACTATTTCTTGGATTTGTTCCTCCAGTTGAATCATAATAAACAACTCTTACTTTAGTTCCAGTATCATTTGGTGTTCCACCTTCTGCTGTTACATATTGGAATATAGAATTATCATAAGCAACATCAACTGTATAAGAACCAAGTGCCTGACCAAAATCTACGTTTACTCTTACTTCTTCTCCAGGTCTTACTAAACTTTTATTTACTTCAACATTTACTGAATTTAATGGTGCTGCATAAACATTTCCTGTAAAAATAGCAATGCTTATTATCATTAATATACTTATAATACTAACTATTTTTTTCATTAAGTTTTCCTCCTTTTTTTATTTATATATTTTTATTATGTCGAATTTTATTATTTTTTATTTAGCAATTTCTAGAATGATTTTTTTATTATTGTTTTAAAGCACAAAAAAACGTAATAGAAATTTTTTCTATTACGTAATTTTTTTATTTTTTATTTTATAAAATCTAAGATTTTTGGAATAAATATAATTAGACCTACAATAACACTTGCAACTGCTAAAACAAGTACCGCTCCTGCTGCCACATCTTTTGCAATTTTAGCTTTTTCATTTTTTTCTTTAGTTATCATATCTATGGTTGTTTCAATTGCTGTATTAAATAATTCTGCTGAAATTACTAGTCCAAACATAATAACTAAAATAATCCAGTCTAATAAACTTAATTTAAATACTATCCCTGCAATTATTACTAAAATCATCACAAGTATATGTATCTTCATGTTCCTTTCTGTTTTAAATGAAGTTATTATTCCAGATATTGCATATTTAAAACTATTAATTAATTTTTTTGTTTTCTTCATCATTTTTATCTTCTCTTTCTATTATATATTTTTTTACTAGACTTGTATAAATTATTAAGTAACAAAGTGATATCATAAATCCTGCTAGTACGTCACTTGTATAATGTACTCCCAAATATATTCTACTTATTCCAATAAATATTATTAAAACACTTAATAAAGTTAATAATATTATTTTTAGTTTTTTATTTTTAAAATATTTAATGCTCAAATAAATCAAAAATCCATAAAATGCCATTGATATCATGGAATGTCCAGATGGGAAACTATAACCTGTTTCAGAAATCAATCTAAATTCATCTGGTCTTGGTCTTTGTATTATATTTTTTAGAAATAAGTTTAAAAATGTTGAAATTATTAAATTAAGTAAAATACAAAAACTTATTTTTTTATTTTTTATTAGTATAAAAGATATTAATGTTAAAATACAAATTACTATTGCCCCACCTAAATTAGTTATTATAATTGCAATTGGAGTTACAGATTCATCTATAATACTAGAAATTAAACTATAACCCATTATATCTAATTTCATTATTTCTTTATCAAATACATCTTCTACAATTGCAATTATCATTAATAATAAAATAAACAACATTATCCATTTTAAATTTTTTATTCCTATTTCTTTTACTTTTGTTATCTTTTCTCTCATTTGCTTTCTCTTTTCTAAAAATTATATCTTTAGTTTAACATTTTTTTATTTTTTTTTCAAATTTATTTTTAATTTTAAAAAGATACCACTTTTGTGATATCTTTTTTGTTTGCTGTTTTTTTCCTCCGTCCTAAAAAACATCATTCTGTTCTTAAGGCCTCTACTGGATCTTTTTTACTTGCCATCTTCGCTGGTATTAATCCTGCTATTATTGTTAAGAACATACTAATTAATACAAGTATTAATCCTGCAAATGGCTCTAATGTTGCTTTTATTGCTACTCCTGATAAATTATATATTAAAATATTTATTGGTATTGTTAAAAGAATTGTAATTCCTATACCAAGTAAACCAGCTATTAATCCTATTATAAATGTTTCTGCATTAAATACTTTTGAAATGTCACCTTTAGATGCTCCAATTGCTCTTAATATTCCTATTTCTTTTGTTCTTTCTAATACTGATATATATGTTATTATTCCTATCATTATTGATGA
>CALXAY010000036.1 GCA_944386415.1 uncultured Clostridia bacterium
AAAACTTGACAAATAATATAGTTTTGTGTATACTAAGTTCGTTAACCAAAAGGATGTAAATATTATTTTATTTAAGGAGTAATATGAAAATGAAAAAGAAAAATGTAATAAAAAACATACTAGTGATAGCAGTTTTAGGAATAGCAATTATGTTTTTTACAAATGTAATTTTTGCAGCAAATACAGCAAAAATAAGTGTAGAAACTGCAAATTTAAGAGAGACGGCAGATGAAAATAGTAGAATTTTAGTACAATTGTCATTAAATGATGAAGTAGAAGTATTACAAAAAACAGGAAATTGGTATGAAGTAAAAACTAAAAAAGATGTTACAGGATTTTTAAGAGAAGATTTAGTTGAAATATCTGGAGATGTAGAAGAAATACAAAATACTTCAGTGGAAACTAATACTGAAACTACAACAAACGAAGAACAAGAAACAACAGAAGTAAGTACAGATGCAACATCAAGTACAAGAATTGTAAAAGAAGATACAAAACTAAAAATAGTACCAGTTATTAATGCAACTGATATCGTTGAGGTTAAACAAAATGCTAAAGTTACAATAATAGAAACAATGGGAGATTGGATTTGTATAGAATCAGGAACAACAAAAGGTTGGATAAGAAGTGATAAATTAATGACAGAAGAAGAAAAAGCAAAAATTGATAAAGAAGCAGAAGAAGCAGCAAAAAAAGCTGCTGAAGAGGAAGAAAAACAAGAACAAACAACAAAAACAATGTATGCAAATTCAGCTACTGTAAATGTAAGAAAAGAAGCAAGTAAAGATGCAGAAATAGTAGAACAGATAAAACTTAATACAGAAGTAACTGTTTTATCAGAAGAAAGTGGATGGGCAAAAGTAAGTGTTAATAGTAAAGAAGGATATATAGCATCAAACTTGTTATCATCATCAAAAACACAAGAAACAACTTCAAGAGGAAGTACAACTACAAGAAAAAAAGCTACATCTACTGAAACAACAAAAGCATCATCTGGAAAAGGTTCAACAGTAGTGGAAACTGCTAAAAATTACATAGGATATAAATATGTATATGGAGCATCAGGGCCAAATAGTTTTGATTGTTCAGGATTTACATCATATGTATTTAGATTACATGGTGTAAGTTTAAGTAGGACAGCAAAAGGACAATATAGTAATGGTTCGGCAGTATCAAGAGCTGATTTACAACCTGGAGACTTAGTAATGTTTGGACCATCGCTATCTGGAATTAATCACGTAGGAATATATATTGGTGGAGGTAAAATAGTTCATGCTGCTAATCCATCAAGAGGTGTAACAATAGATACAATAAATTCAGGATATTATAATAACAACTATGTAGGAGCAAGAAGAGTAATATAGCAAACTAAGAAAGGAAGATTGAAATAAAAAGACCAATTTTAGTTGTAGCTGTAGGATATATAATAGGAATAATTATGGGGCTATACTTTAATTTTAGTATAGTCCTTTTATATATATTTATAGCTACAATACATTTAATAAAGAAGAAGTTAATAAAAAGAAAAGTGAAAAAGTTAAATTTATTAAATCCAAGAAGATATCTAAGGTATTTCAAGATATTTTTTAATCATAAAATTTTAATCATAATTTGTATTAGTTCTATTATTTCAAATACTATAACGATTTTAAAGAATAATGAATATGAAAGTTTATATGAAGATAAAGAATATTTGTCAGGATTAGCTATGGTTGTAAGTGAAGGAAAAGAAAAGGAATATAATTATATATATAAAATTAAAATATTAAATACAAATAAAGAAAAAAGTAAAAATACATATTTGTATTTGAAAGTAAATAAAAAAGATAAGACATCTTTAGAATATGGAGATATAATAAATTTTAAAGGAGAATTTCAAGAAGCAAGCAACAAAAGGAATTATGGTGGTTTTAGCTACAAGGAGTATTTAAAAAGTGAAAAAGTATATGGAACTGTTAAAGTAGATAATGTAAATGTTGTAGAAAAAAGAAAAGGAAATCCTTTAATTAGTTTTACAAATAAGATATCTAAATCTATAAAAGAAAAAATAAATAGTTTTCTAAATCCTAGAGAAGCAAGTATGCTTGTAGGAATCTTACTCGGAGATGATGGAAATATAGATAAAGATATAGAAAAATCTTTTAAAATAAGTAGTCTTTCACATGTACTAGCAGTATCAGGTATGCAAGTTACATATATTATTACTGGAATGTATTTTGTTTTTAATTTTAGTATAGGAAAAAGAAAAGCAAGAATTGTAATTATTATGGTTTTAATAATTTATACAGCACTTACTGGTTTTTCAAAATCAATTGTAAGAGCTAGTATTATGGGAATATTAATAATGGGTGCAGGCTTATTTTATAGGAAAAATGACATTTGGACATCTATTTCACTTTCACTTCTTATTATGCTTATTTATAATCCTTTTATTATTACAAATGTAGGTATGCAATTATCGTATTTAGGAACAATAGGAATCATTTTATTTAACAAGACTATTTTTAAAATACTTAAAAATATAAAACCTAAAAATACAAAGTATGAATATAAAACAAATAGAAAAATAATACTTTCAATTTCAAAAATGAAAGAGATATTAGCAGTAACAATATCAGCAAGTATGGGAGTAGTTCCTGTTATGTTATTCCATTTTAATTTATTTAGTACATATTTTTTAATAACTAATTTGTTAGTAAGCATAATACTTCGGGCCTCTTACAATTTTTGGAACGATAGTTGTGCTTGTATCCTTCATATTTTTTCCGATAGCCGAATTTCTATCAGGAGTATTAGAATTTTTTATTAATGTACTTATTTCTATTTCAAATTTTAGTAATTTACCGTTTTCTAAAATATATGTTGTAACTCCTAAAATATTTTTAGTTATATTTATTTATGTCCTTTTTATAGTTTTTAATTATATTTATAAAATTTATCATGATAGAACCTTAAGTATTACAAAAATACGATTTAGAAATTTAATTGCTGTATATAAATATCGATTTATACAGTATAAAGAAAAATATAAAAAAAGAAGTTTTTTTATTTTACTATTAATTATTTTAATTTTTTCTGTTTTTCATTTTATTCCTAAAGAACTAAAAATATTTTTTGTGGATGTAGGGCAAGGAGACTGTACTTTTATTGTTACTCCTAAAAATAAAACTATTTTAATAGATGGTGGAGGAAGTACAGGAAGTGATTTCGATGTAGGTGAGAGTACTTTACTTCCATATATTTTAGATAGAGGATATAAAAAAATAGATTTAATGTTTATATCACATTTCGACCAAGACCACATAGGTGGATTATTTACTATTTTAAAAGAGTTAAAAGTAAATAGAGTATGTATTTCAAAACAAGAAGAAAATTCACAAAATTATAAGAAGTTTTTAGAAATAGTAGAAGAAAAAGATATTCCAGTTTCTACTGTAAAAATAGGAGATAAAATAAAAATAGAAAAGAGCTTATATTTTGATATTCTATGGCCAAAAGAAGAACAAATTGAAGAAAATAAAATAAATAATAATGCAATTGTTATGAAATTAAATTATAATAATTTTTCATGTCTTTTTACAGGTGATATAGAAAAAGTTGCTGAAGATAAAATAGTAAATTTATATAAAGATAAATCTGTTTTAGAAAGTGATATCTTAAAAGTTGCTCATCATGGTTCTAAAACCTCTACAACAGAAGAGTTTTTAAAATTAGTTAATCCTAAAATTTGTCTTATTGGAGTAGGAAAAAATAATTTATTTGGACATCCATCAAGTGAAGTTATAGAAAGGATAGAAAAATCTAATGTAAAAGTTTATAGAACAGATATAAATGGTGAAATAAATATAATTATAGATAAAAGAGGAAAATATAAAATAGAGTCTATATATTAAATATGTAAAATAATGGTATAAATTTTAAAAAAATGTAAATAATAAGTACAAAAGATAAATTTGGAGGAAAGAGTATGAATAAAATAATTATAACCTTACTTGTAGTCGCTACAGTGATTGGAGCAATAATTGTTGGTATTTTTATTTATATGCCAGGGAAAGGAACAGAAGAAAAGTTAGAAAATACAATTATTCAAGATATATCAGTAGGAAATTTAACAGATAGTGAAGGTACAAATAATATAGAAAAAACTACTAATATGATAGAAACAAATTCAAGTGAAGAAAGAATATCACCAAATGCCTTTATAACTTTTAAACAAACATATAAGGAATGTGGACATACAACTAGCGAATTTATGGAAATACCACAAGAATTTGTTAATTTAACTAAAGAGGAATTAAATGAAAAATATTCAGATTGGACAGTTGAAAAATTTACAGATACAGATATAATACTAAATAGAAAAGTTGAGGGAAGTTGTAATGAACATTATATTGTAAGAAATTTAAATGGGATAGTTACAGTTTTTCATATATTGGATGATGGAACAGAAGAAAAATATATGGTAACAGATATTGCAACAGAATATTTAACTGATACAGATAAAGTAGAAATGGAAAAAGGGATAGAAGTAAATGGAAAACAAAATTTAAATCAATTAATAGAAGATTTTGAATAGTATTTGAAATAAGTAAAACCTTTATCCAGTTTGATTTTAAATAATGGGGAGTTCAGAAATATATGGAAATGATAGGAGTAATAGTTGCAAGTATTTGTGGTTTTACAGAAGCTTTTATTATTACTTCTAATTGAAAGTGAGTAATGTTCCATAAAAACTCCTCTGACTTATGTCAGAGGAGTTTTTTATCTCTTTTTTTCTTTTTTATCGATAGTTACTTCTTTTTTTAAATCTTGTTTATCAATAAATCCTTTTTTATATAAATCTCGTATATACATAATTAAAGCAGATATAGTAGCGATTAAAGCTAATATATATAAAGGTAAATCAATATAAGCCAAAAGACCGTCAGGTGCAAATTCCTTTATGAAAAGTGAAACTATAATTGCTATGAAAAACAAAACAGTAGCAAGTTTTCCATACCATTTACTATACACAACTACATCTTTTCCATAAAGGAAGGATGCTCCACAAATCATAATAAATTCCTTTAAAAATACGATACCTAATATCCAATAACCAAAGGTAGGAATAACACCAGCTATTACTAAAGAGGTAAGTGTTGCTATTTGTGTTAATTTATCAGCTAGTGGATCCATCAATTTTCCAAAATTTGATATTAAGTTAAATTTTCGTGCAATACATCCATCTGCTATATCAGTAATACCAGATATCGTAAAAAGAATTGCTGCTAAAATGTAATTCTTACAAAAGATGGAAATTACAATAGCAGGTATTAATAAAAATCTTATAATTGTTAGTGCATTTGGTATATGTTTTAACATAATTTTCTCCTATTTATTAACTTCAAATTTTAATTTATCATTTTCAAAATCTACTTTTACATTTTGACCATCTTGAAGTTCTCCTTTTAATATCATTTCAGACAACTCATCTTCAACATATCTTTGAATAGCTCTTCTTAAAGGTCTTGCACCGAATTTTATATTAGTACCTTTTTCTAATATAAATTCTTTTGCTTTAGGTGTAACATTCATTTTTATATCTTTATCGTTTAAAGCTTTTTGAGTATCGTTAAGCATCAAATCAACAATTTGTAACAATTCATCCTTAGTTAATGGATTAAAACTAATAATTTCATCTACTCTATTTAAAAATTCAGGTCTAAAAACATCTTTTAGCTTATCCATAACTTTTCCTTTATCAAGAGTTTGTTTTCCAAAACCAATAGAATTTGTATTAGTATTTGAACCAGCATTTGAAGTCATAATAATTATTGTGTTTGAAAAACTTACACTATTTCCTTGGCTATCTGTAAGTTTACCATCATCTAATACTTGTAGCAAAATATTAAATACATCAGGATGAGCTTTTTCAATTTCATCTAAAAGAATAATAGAATAAGGTTTTCTTTTTACTTTTTCAGTAAGTTGTCCTGCATCATCATATCCTACGTATCCTGGAGGTGCACCTATCAATTTAGAAGTAGAATGACTTTCCATATATTCAGACATATCAATTCTGATAATTGAATCTTCTGATCCAAACATTTCATAAGCTAAACTTTTAGCAAGCTCAGTTTTACCAACGCCTGTAGGCCCTACAAAAATAAATGATGGTGGTCTATTTGTGCTTTTTAAACCAGCACGATTTCTTCTTATTGCTCTTGCCACACTGTTTACTGCTTCATCTTGACCAATAATTCTTTTATGAAGATTTTGTTCTAAGTTTAATAATTTTAAAGTTTCTTCTTCTGTAATTTTATTAACAGGAATTTTAGTCCAACTTTCAATAACATTTGCAATATCTTGAACTGTTAATTGTCTTGGTTTTGTTTTTTCACTTAATTTATCAATTTCTTCTATTAATTGACATTCACGAGTCTTAAGGTCAGCAGCTTTTTGATAATCTTCAGTTGAGTCAGCAGCAATAACATCTTCTTTTTCAGCTTGAACTTGAGAAAGCTCTTGTTTTAACATTTCTAATTTATATAATTCTTTATTTTCTAAATTTATTCTAGAACAAGCTTCATCTAAAATATCAATTGCTTTATCAGGCAAAAATCTGTCATGAATATATTTTTCAGACATAATAACTGCTTGACGAATTACATCAGATGAGATTTTTACTTTATGATATTCTTCATAATATTTTTTGATTCCTTCTAGAATAGAAATAGAATCATTTTCATTTGGTTCTTCAACTAAAACTTGTTGAAATCTTCTTTCTAAAGCAGAATCTTTTTCTATATATTTTCTATATTCTTTTAAAGTAGTTGTACCAATTAATTGGATTTCACCATTTGATAAGGCAGGTTTTAAAATATTTGCGGCATTCATAGAATGTTCACCGTCTCCTGCACCAATTATATTATGAATTTCATCAATTACTAAAATGATATTTCCATAATCTCTACATTCATCAATAATACCTTTCATTCTAGATTCGAATTGACCTCTAAATTGTGTCCCTGCAATAATAGAAGTCATATCTAATAAATAAACTTCTTTATTTAAAAGTTTTGCTGGTACATTCTGATTAGCAATTCTAATTGCGAGACCTTGAGCAATAGCTGTTTTACCAACACCAGGCTCACCTATTAAGCAAGGGTTATTTTTAGAACGTCTATTTAAAATTTGAATAACCCTTCCAATTTCTTTATCTCTACCAATTACTATATCAAGTTCATTATTTTTAGCTTTATTAGTTAGATTAGTACCAAACGTATCTAAGAATTTCTTTTTCTTATTTTGTTTTTTATTTTTCTTTTTTTCCACTTTTACTTTTTTTCTGCCATTACTTGTTTCTTGTTCATCATCATTGTCATTTTTATTTTGGAACATATTAGAAAAAATAGAGCCAATAGGAATTGCGGCCCCAGTAATTTTAGGAGAATCAGGGTTATCATCATCATTTTGATTATCAAAAGTGATTGCACCTTCCATATTTTCAATATCTTCCAAATTTATATTTTCTGCTAAATCTTTAAAAATTGTTTCAAATTGCTTTGTCATATCATTAATAGAATTTGGATTTTTAGATAGAAGATTATTTTGTTCTGATATAACTTGAGTAGGGTCAATACCTTTTTTCTTGGCACAATCATAACAATATCCTTCTAAAGATTCTTTACCATTTTCTATTTTTTTATAAAAAAGTATGGCAGGTTTTTTATTACATTCTGAACATAACATACTTTTAATTCCTCATTTCTTTATAATATTATATCTATATAATAATACTCTAAAATAAAGGAATAGTCAACAACTTATAAAATAATTAATACAAAATTAATGTTGATTAATAAAAAGATTAATGTTATAATAAAATAGATTTATAAATGATTAGTAAAATGAGGTCAAAAGATGAATGTTACATTACCAGAGAAGGAAGGAATAAAGAAAGGTCAAATAATTTTATATGTATCGATTATATTAATATGCATTATTTGCGTCATAGTTGCTTTTTATGTTCAATTCTATGCAAGAATAGATTTGGGAAGTTTTATTGGATTGGGAAGCGAATCAGCATATGGAAATAAGACTGAAGACGAGGTTTTAACTTTACAATCAGAATTTAGTAGTTTATTTATAAATGGAACAAATAATGATAATGGAGAAAACAATAATAAGAAGCAAGAGCAAGATAAAGATTTAGTATATACTAGTTATCAAAGAAAAGAAAGTAAGTTAAATAGTTATAATTTGGAGGTTAATATCCCACATATAAATGTTGATAACGAAATAACTAATGAATATAATAAAGAGATAGAAGATATATTTTTGACACTTGCAAATAATGTATTACAAACTGAAAATTCTAATATAATTTATACAGTTGATTATGTATCAAATGTTCAAGATGGAATTTTATCATTAATGATAAGAGCAAGTTTAAAAGAAGGTTCTAATGCTCAAAAAGTTATTATACAAACTTATAATTATGATTTAAGAAATAATAAAGAAATAACATTACAAGAAGTATTGAAAATAGAAAAATTAAATGAACAGGATATTCAAAATAGAATAAATTCAAAAGTACAAGAGGAAGAAGAAAAAGCAAAAGATTTACAAAGTTTAGGATATAATATCTATTCAAGAGATACATCAAGTGATATTTATAAACTAGAAAATTCAACAGAATTTTATTTGTCAGCAAATGCATTATATATTATTTATGCTTATGGAAATGAAGCAAATACAAGTGAAATGGATTTAGTTATTTTATAAAATAAAGTTTAACAAAAAATAAGAGAAGCTTTTCGGCTTCTCTTTTTGAAAATAAAAGGGGATGTTTTTTATTTTAAATCAGTATCTCTACTGATTATGTTTATATTTTAATAGTGTAATTTGTCCATTTTGTGAACTAGAAGTGAATAAATAATAAAAAAGTAAATTAATTTTCAAATTTAAAAAGACATCTTTTTTAGATGTCTTCTTATAAATTATGGTTGTTCAGCAAGTGTAACTGTTAATTCTCTTTCTTGTCCATCACGATTTACTTTAAGAGTCATTGTATCACCAATTTGATGTTTATTCTTTATCTCATTTAATTCATCCATTTTTGTGATTTTTTGGCCATCTGCTTCTATAATTACATCGCCAGGTTTTATTCTACCTTTTTCTGCAGCAGAGAAATCATCTACAGCTTTAACATAAACTCCTACAACTAAATTGTTAGCTTTTGCGGTACGTTCATCTAAATCCATTCCTGTAATACCAATATATGGTCTTCTTACTTTACTGTATTCTATTAGTTGAGATGTTATATCTTCTGTTGAATTTATAGGAATAGCAAATCCCATACCTTCAATTCCTTCACCTTGTAATTTTAAAGTATTAACACCTATAACTTGCCCTTGACTATTTACCAAAGCTCCTCCACTATTACCAGCATTAATTGCAGCATCTGTTTGAATCAAAGTATAAGTATTTCCATCGGTGTCTGTTATTTTTCTATTTACAGCACTAACAACTCCGGCAAGTTATGCTGCTTTCCATTCCTAAAGGATTTCCTACAGCCATTGCAAATTCTCCGACTTTAATATTATCAGAATCAGCAAATTCAGCTTTTGGAAGATTATTTTTATCTATTTTAATAACAGCCAAATCTGTTTGTTCATCAGTTCCTACAATTTTAGCTTCATATTCAGTGTCATCATTAAATAATTTAACTGTTACTTTTGTAGCAGATGAAACTTCATAAAAATCATCATCTGAAGAAGTTGCAACTATATGATTATTAGTTAAAATATATCCATCTTCACTAATTATAATACCAGATCCACTTGCTTTTGCAGTAGAAGATTGACCAAGATTACCAAACATTGATATTAAAGAATTTACATTGTATTCCACAGTAATTCCAACAATTGAAGGTAGTATTTTATTTGCTGCATAAACAGCTGTATCTGAGTAATTAGAAAGTGAAGTTTGACTTACATAACCACTTGTATTTGAAGAGGTTGAAGAATTTATACTTGAAGATTCATTTCCTAATATACTAGAACGAATTGAGGGAACTCCAAAACATGTTCCAACAACAACAGCACACCCTACAACTCCACTTATAAAAGGTATTAAAATACTTTTTGTAAAACTAGTTCCAGATTTTTGTTTTTTACCATTTTCAAAATTTTTATATGGGCCAGGATTCGTTACAGTTTTAAAATTTGAGTTGCTTTCTTTTTTTATTTCGTAAACAACATCTTTTTTGTTATCATTATTTTCTTCCATTTTCAAGACCTCCTAAAATATCTTTATTATTTTATCTTAATTCAATAATATAATACAATAGGTTTGTGAATATTTTGTGAAAAAAAATAGAATTTTTATTGACACTAAATATTTATTATTTTATTTTTTCTATTGAAAAAAATCCAATAAAAATATATAATAATTAAAAATAAAATAGAGGGTGAGATAGATGAAAATAAGAAATGAAAAAGGAATAACATTAATAGCTTTGGCAGTTACTATAATAATATTATTTATAATAGCAAGTATAGGATATAATTATGGGGTTGATACAGTTAGAAAGTCTCAATTAGAGAGTTTAAGAACTAATATGTTATTAATAGAAGCAAGAGCGAAAGAATATGTAGAAGAAGCAAATTTTAAGATGGGAATATCACCAGATGAAACAAAAAAAGCACAAGTAAGACAAGAGGTATATGTTGATACAGCAAAATTACAGCCAGCTACTGGTATAAAAGCACCTGCTAGCATACCAGTTAATGAATGTTATGTTGTAACACCAGAAACAATGAAATTATGGGGACTAGATGATATTAAATTAGAAAAAGATGATGAATATGACGAAAATTATTTAATAAAATTTGACGATACAAATGCAACAGTAGAAGTATATAATACTTTAGGATATGATAAAAAATATTCATTAACAGAGATAGATAATTTAGAAGTATAGGGAAAATAAAATGAAAGAAAAAGAAATAGAAAGATTAATAAAATTAAAGGAGATAGAAAAAGATTTATATAATAAAGGTTTTAAAAATATATGTGGAATAGACGAAGCAGGTCGTGGGCCATTAGCAGGGCCTGTGGTTGTTGCGGGTGTTATTATGCCAGAAGATTCAATGATAGAATTTGTAAATGATTCCAAGAAAGTAACTGAAAAAAGAAGAGAAAAATTATACGACATTATTAAAGAAGAAGCAATAAGTTATTCTATTGCAATAATAGACCAAAATGTAATTGATGATATAAATATATTAAACGCAACTAAAAAAGGTGTAACAGAGGTTGTTGATGGATTAGATGTAAAACCAGATTTAATATTAGTAGATGCGTTAGAACATATAGATACAAGAGGAATACCATATGAGCCTTTAGTAAAGGGAGATGCTAGGTGTTATAATATAGCAGCAGCATCAATCTTAGCTAAAGTGACAAGGGATAGAATAATGAGACAGTGGGATGAAATATATCCTGAGTATGGTTTTCTATCAAATAAAGGATATGGAACTGCAAAACATATAACAGCAATTAAAGAATATGGTTTATGCCCAATACATAGAGTAACTTTTACAAAAAATTTCACAAATGGTTAAGTTTTAGGAGGAAATAATGACAATATTAGATATTATTGAAAAAAAGAGAGATAAAAAAGAGCTTACTAAGGAAGAAATAGAATTTTTTGTAGATGGATATACAAAAGAAGAAATAACAGATTATCAAGCAGCAGCATTAATAATGGCGATATATATACAAGGAATGACAGATGAAGAGATAACAAATTTGACTATTGCAATGGCTCATTCTGGAGAAATACTAGATTTATCTAAGTTAAATAAAATAATAGTAGATAAGCATTCAACAGGGGGAGTAGGAGATAAAATATCATTAATTTTACTTCCATTGGTTGCATCTTTACGGAGTTCCAGTTGCGAAAATGTCAGGAAGAGGTTTAGGATTTACTGGAGGAACTGTTGATAAATTAGAATCTATACCAGGATATAAAACAGATATAGATATCCACAAGTTTGTAGAAAATGTGGAAAAAATAGGTATTAGTATGATTTCACAAACATTAAATTTAGCACCAGCAGATAAAAAATTATATTCTTTAAGAGATTCAATTGCTTGTGTTGAAAGTATTCCGTTAATTGCATCAAGTATAATGAGTAAAAAAATAGCAAGTGGAGCACAAAAAATAGTAATAGATGTAACTTGTCGGAAAACGGAGCTTTTATGAAAAATTTACATGATGCAGAAAAACTAGCAAAAGAAATGATAACTATAGGTAAATTAGCAAAAAGAGAAACTGTTTGTGTAGTAACAAATATGGATGAACCGCTAGGTTATAATATAGGAAATTCTTTAGAAGTTAAAGAAGCAATAGAAGCTTTAAAAGGTGATATAGCAGAAGATGTAAAAAAAGTTGTATTGGAACTTGGTTCATATATGATAGTATTAGCTGGAATAACAAATGAATTGGAAAAAGCTAAAGAAATGTTAATTGAAAATTTACAAAATGGAAAAGCATATAATAAGTTTATGGAATTAGTTAAAAAACAAGGTGGAGATATAACTTATTTATCTGATTTAGAAAATTTTGAAGAATCACAATATATAGAACCAATTTATAGTGAAAAAACAGGATATATTTATAGTATGGATGCTAAAGAAATAGGAAAATTAGCTTGTAGTTTAGGAGCAGGAAGAGTAAAAAAAGAAGATAAAATAGATTCATCAGTAGGAATAGTTTTATTAAAAAAAGTAGGAGACTACGTTACAAAAGATGAAGAAATAGCATATCTTCATATAAATAATCCTGAACAACTAGAGCCTGCAAAAGAAAGTATAAAGAAAATTATTAAAATAAGAAAAGAAAAACAAGAAGCGTTAAAAACAATAATAAAAGTAATCAAATAATAAAGAAAGTTTTGGAAAATAAGAAAAAATGTTTGAAAAATAAGTAAAATGTGCTATAATATTATAGAATATGAAATGAAAGGATTGAGAATCAATGAAAAAAAATAAAGAAGCAAATGTAGAAAAGAAACATAATAAATATGACAAAGGACAAATATTTGTTAAAGTAACAGCAGGAGTTTTAGCTATATTAATGGTAGGAGGAACAGCAATAACACTTGTTTATGCTTTGATGTAATAATGATTAGGAGAAAATTTTATGGTAATTGATTTAGGAATGAATTGGGAAAATTTTTATAGAGATAATATAGTAGCATATATAAAGTCATTGCAATCAAATCCATTTGAACTTGTAACTTTAATATTAGATTTAGCAATTGTTTGTTTTTTAGTATATTGTTTTTTTAAAGTTGTAAGAGGTTCAAGAGCATGGCAATTAATAAAAGGAATAGCTCTTTTAATAATTGCAACATGGGTAAGTGGTTTATTAAACTTTAAAATCTTAAACTGGATTTTAACAGGAATAATGAATTTAGGAGTTATTGCAATAATAGTAATATTTCAGCCGGAGTTAAGACGTGCATTAGAACAGCTTGGAACTAATAAACTGGCAAAATTCTTTGGGATTGATAAAGATTTAGCAACAAAAACAAAGGAAGATATTTATAAAATAGTAATTGCTGCAACAGAACTTGCTAAAACAAAAACAGGAGCTTTGATTGTAATTGAAAGAGATATAAAAATACAAGATATAGTAGCAACAGGAATACCTTTGGATGCAGAGGTTTCACCTCAATTATTGGTAAATATATTTGTGCCTAAAACGCCTCTTCATGATGGGGCTGTTGTAATATCAGGAAATAAAATTGTTGCAGCTGCATGTGTATTACCTTTAGCTGATGATAAAGATATTGCAAAAGAGTTAGGAACAAGACATAGAGCAGCAGTAGGAATATCAAAAGAATCAGATAGCATAGTAGTTGTAGTATCAGAAGAGACAGGAAAAATATCTGTTGCAAAAGATGGCACTTTAATTGCAGATGTAAGAGAAGATGTTTTAAAGAAAATATTAATTAGCAATATCGTAACAAAAAGATTTGCAATAGAGAAAAAGGAGAGAAAAAACAAGATAAAAGAGTTAAGAGAAAAACTAAAAAAAGAGAAGAATAAAGAAAAAGAAGAAAAATAAAGGTCGCAAAAGTAGCGACTTTTTGCTTTAAAAGGAGTAAAAAATGAGAAATATTAAACTTACTATAGAGTATGATGGAAAAGACTTTAATGGATGGCAAAAACAACCTAATAAATTAAATATACAAGGAACAATTGAAAAGGCAATTGAAAGAATAACAGGCAAAGAAGTGGAGTTAATGGCTTCTGGAAGAACTGATAGAGGAGTTCATGCACTTGCACAAGTTGCTAATTTTAAGACTGATTCTAAATTACCAATAGAAAAGTTTCCAATTGCTATAAATAGTAATATTAAAAATTCAATAAGAATAAAAGATGCGGAAGAGGTAGACGAAAATTTTCATAGTAGACTAAGTTGTAAAAAGAAAACTTATAGATATGTTATAAATAATTCTAAATATGGAAGTAGCATTTATAGAAACTTAGAAACACATATTCCTGTAAAATTAAATGTTAACAAGATGAAAGAAGCTATAAAATATTTTGAAGGTGAACATGATTTTAAAGCTTTTAAAGCAAGCGGAACAAGTAATAAGAGTAGTGTAAGAACTATATATAAAGGTGAAGTAATAAAAAAAGAAGATGAAAGAATCTGGATAGAACTTACAGGGAATGGTTTTCTATATAATATGGTAAGGATAATTGCAGGAACTTTAGTAGATGTTGGACTTGGAAAGATAGAACCAATAGAAATAAAAGATATTATAAAATCTAAGGATAGACAAAAAGCAGGGAAGACATTAGCACCACAAGGTTTATTTTTGGTAAAGGTAGAATATAAATAAAAATTTTATTAACCAAAAATTAGAATATGCATAAAATATAGTAAAACATAAAGGGGAGAAAAATTATGAATGTTTTACTATTATTTTTTGCACTTCCAATTGCAACGGTGATTATTTCTATAGCACTACAAAAAATATTTAAAGCACCAATTTTAGTTGCTGCTATTATATTTTCCATATTTTTAGTTATTACATTTATTATTAATAATATAAATTTCTTAATTGCAACAATTGTTTATACAATAATTAGTTATTTAACAGCGGTAATTCTATGTTTTGTATGTAGAATAAAAAAGAATATAGTCGAAAGAATTAATGAAAATTGCAAAGAAAATAATAATTATTCTTGTAATAATACATCAAATGAATTACTTACAATAAATAGTAATTGTGGAAACTTAGAAGATGGTAATTTACTTACAATATCTAGTAATTGCACAAATGGAGAAAATAATAATTTACTTACAGTTAGTAGTAATATAAATAATTGTAAAAATAACAGTTGTGGCAATAATATAGAAAATAATGGAGTTACAGCACGAATTAATGTTATACCAAATTGTAATACTAATGGAAGAACAGGATGTGTTTGTGGTAAGTATAGAAGACGTTAGAGTATTAGTGTCAAGAAGTTTCGGAAAATAATCCGATGATATATAATTTGTTGTGAAACATAAAGATAAAAGTTAGTTA
>CALXAY010000037.1 GCA_944386415.1 uncultured Clostridia bacterium
TTTGCTTGGTCTATTACTGAATTATCTCCTACCATTACAGATACTGAAAATCCAGCCATTATTAATAAAACTACAATTGTTATAACTAATGCTATTAATGTTATTCCCTTCCTTTGTTCAAACATTCCTTTCATTTACTTTTCCCCCTCTTTTTCCTTTAATCAAAAAAGACAGACTTAATCATATCCAAAATATGATTTAATTCTGTCTTTTTGTTACAACATAAATATACTATATTTTATTCTGTTAAAATATAACTGCATGTCTTTTCTTTTTACAACACATGTAATTTTAGTTTTCATTATTTACTCCCCTTATATTTGTATTTTATATTATCTTTTTACTTTTTTCAATTTCTTTTATTTTACTTTTTTATTACATTTTCTTTACAATAAAAAAACACATTACTTTTTATGTAATATGCTTTTTATTACTTTGTATGTCATTGCTATCTTACTTCATATCCTGCATCTTCTACTACCTTTTTTAAAATTTCTATATCTATATCTTCTTTTAATGTAACTTCTGCTGTTTTATTTTCTAAATTTACCTTTACAGATTTTACTCCTTTTACTGCATTTAAAGCTGTTTCTACTTTTTTAACACAGTGCATACAACTCATACCTTCTATATTTAATATCTTTACTATTTTTCCCTTTCCAAACATTTTTAATTCCTCCTTTATATTTTTGTGAGACAAACTCCTCCGTCCCCATTTGTTTCATTTTAATCTTAGCGCATTTAGTATTACTGTTAAACTACTTAAAGTCATAGCTAGACCTGCTATCATTGGATTTATTGATATTCCTATTGGTTTTAATATTCCTATTGCAATTGGTATCATCAAGCTATTATAAAAAAATGCCCAAAATAGATTTTGTTTTACATTTCTTATTGTCTTTTTACTAATTGTTATTAAATCTAGTATTTTGCTTAAATCATTTTTTATTAAAATAACATCTGATGAATCCATTGCAATGTCTGTACCTGAATTTACACTAACTCCTATATCTGAGCTAGCTAATGCTGGGCTATCATTTATTCCATCCCCACACATTAAAACTTTCTTTCCTTGTTTTTTCAAGTTTTTAATTGTATTTGTTTTTTCTTCTGGTACTACATCTGCAATTACTTTTGATAATCCTATTTCTTTTGCAATTAATTCTGCAGTATCAAAATTATCACCTGTTAGCATTATTGTTTCTATTTTATTCTCATTTAAAGTTTTTACTACGTCTTTTACATTATCTCTTATTAAATCATTTACTCCAATTAAAGCGATTATTTTGTTTTCTTCTACTACATAAATAATACTATTTCCTTTTTTAGCTAGTTCTTTTTCTTCTTTTTTATATTTTTCTATGTTTCCATCTTCAATATTAAAATGTTCTAATATTTTATAATTTCCAAGAATGTATTTCTTTCCTTCTACTTTTCCTGTTATTCCTAAACCACTTAAGTTTTTAAATTCTTCTACATTGTATTTTCCAAGTTTATTTTCTTTTAAATAGTCTTCAAATGCTTTTGCTATTGGATGTGTTGACTTTGCTTCTATGCTTCCTGCAATCCTTAGTATTTCTTCTTCATTTAAATTACTACTATAATTTATAATTTTTGAAATTTTTAATTTTCCATATGTTAATGTTCCTGTTTTATCAAATACTACTGTGTCTATATTCTTAGCATTTTCTAATATTTCACTTTTTTTCACTAATATTCCTGATTTAGCACATTTGCCTTCGCTTATTACTATTGCAAGTGGTGTAGCTAAACCTAAGCTACAAGGACAAGCAACTACTAATATTGTTACAAATGTCCCCAATGCTTCTCCTATACCAAATCCAAGCAATAAATATGCTATGAAAGCTATAATTGCAATTACTATTACTATTGGTACAAAATATCCACTTACTTTATCTGCTATTCTCGCTATTGGTGCTTTTGTATTACTTGCTTCTACTACTAATTTTACTATTTGAGATATAGTTGAATCTCTTCCTATTTTTTCTGCTTCATATTCTAGATATCCATCATAATTAATACTTCCTGCAATTACTTTATCTCCTTTTCTTTTACTTGACGGCTTACTTTCTCCTGTTAAGAATGATTCATCTATGTGTGCTTTTCCACTTATTATTTTTCCGTCTACTGAAATTCTGTCTCCTGCATGACTAACTACAGTGTCCCCTTTTTTTATTTCATCTATTGTAACTTGCCTTTCAACACCATCAACTTTAATAATTGCTTTACTTGGTGTTATTTGTACTAATTGTTGAATAGCTTCCTTAGTTTTATCTTTATTTATCCCGTCTAAATACCTACCAAGTTTTATAAAGAATATCACTATTGCTGATGATTCAAAATATAGTTCATGTGCAAAAGAATTATCTCCTCTTATTATCATAATCATGCTATATGTACTATATAAAAAACTACTTAATACTCCTATTGCAACTAATGTGTCCATATTAGGCGATTTATGTATTAAGTTCTTAAATCCACTTTTTATGATGTCAAATCCATATAATAAGAATAATATTGCAAATATAAATAATACTACTGCATAATTTATAGGATTTTTGCTAATATCTAAAATTTCAAATATTGGAAGTCCTATCATATGTCCCATTGATATGTATAATAAAATAACTGCAAGAACTCCAAATATTATAAATAATATTTTATCTTTTTTATGCTTATTTTCTTCTTCTTTTCCTGTATATTCTCCTAAACTTTTAAATCCAGCTTTTTTTACAAAAGTATCTAACATTTTTCTATCTACTTTTTGTTCATCATATTCTACTTGAGCCGTTGCCATAACTAGATTTACACTAGCAGAAATTATTCCTTCTTGTTTATTTAAATACTTTTCTAGTCCGTTAGAACAAGCACTACAAGTCATACCTCCTATTTTTAATATTATTTTTTTCATTATTGAAACCTCCTAAATAAATTTACAACTTCATCTATTATTTCATAGTTTCCTTTTTCTAAATCATTATATACACAATTTTGCATATGATTTTCTAATATATGATTTGCCAAGCTTTTTATTGACTTATTTATTGCAGATAGTTGAATTAATACATCATCACAATATCTATCTTCTTCTATCATTTTCTTTACTCCTCTTACTTGCCCTTCTATTCTATTTAGTCTGTTATTTATTATTTTCTTTTCTCCTTCACTTCTCTTTGTTTGTTTCTTACAACAATTATTTTCCAATCCTTTCACCTCTAAGCACATTATATACCCCCATAGGTATTTTGTAAATAGAGGGGTATATACATTTTTTCTACAAGATATAACGAAAATAAAATTTAGCACATATTTTTGTATGATATAATAGAAAATAATAATTTTTTATTCCTTCATAAACATTTCTACTACAAAATAATGTTGTAATTATCTATCTTATTTTGATATGATATAATCATTTCGTTAAGTATGTAATTATCATTTGTGTTGTAATTCCCTATTTTATTTTAATATGATATAATAATTGTTATCAGTTTATTGATAAGTTTTGAGTTGTAATTTCCTATTTTATTTTGATATGATATAATTCAATTTCTGCTCCTATCATACCACGAATTGTTGTAATTCCATATTTTATTTTGATATGATATAATTAATAGTTACTATTTCCTCTGCACGAAGTCCACCGTTACTTGCAAGTATCATAATACAAGTATCTCTTTTACTCTCCCCTGCTTTATATATTAACTTATTTATTTCTTTTTCTTCTGGTACATCTTTCTTTACAAAATTAGGTGCGATTTTTATATAATCTCTTTTATCTATTACTATATCACATTGTATATTATTTGCTACTAAGTACTCATTAAACTTTTTTAGTGCGTTTAATTTTCTATTTATTGTACTAGGTTTTTGATTCTCAATATTTTTCAAGTAAGATTTATAACTTTGTATATCAATACTATTTAATTTTTCAAAATCTTCACCGTAAGAGTCTTTGTAATAATTCATATATAAATTAACATCTAACATATAAGATTTATATGTATTTTCACTTAACTTCTTTTCTATCATATAGTTTTTAAAATCTTCTAACATATTTTCACCCCTTTCAATTATGTAACATATATTTTTTATGATTTACGGCAATTATGTTGCATATATTTGTCTATTTCTATTATTATTTTTAGTTATATGCAACATAAGTACAGTTATGTGACATATATTTTGTTTTAATTTTTTGCCCTATATATAATATATAGGGCAATGGTTTTATTTTGTTTTCTTTTTCTTTAATGAAAAACCTGAGATTATTATATCCATTCCATCAACAACCCCATTTTTGTAAATTAATTGATTTTCTCTATAATGATATGAATATAAAATGTGTTCTTGTTTTTTTAGAAGTTCTTTTAGTTTTTCTCTACTTTTTGGATGCACATTATTACTTATAAAAGAAGTAATTTTTTCATCTAAATCGCTAAGTTCGTGTTCATATTGCTTTAAAGCTAAATCTTTTAATTCTAATAAATCGTCATCTTCTTTTTTATCATATAGTGCATCTAAAACATCGTACACTTCATCAAGATATTTATCAGCCTTTGACATATAATTCCCCCTTTCATACTAATTTTATAAAATATAGTTTTATATGGGAATGTTCAAAAAGTGGAAATTTTTTTTGTCTGTTTTAATTGGTATAACAGGGATAGAGTACAATTTTTTGAAAATAAATTTAAAAAGAGAAACGTTAATAATATTTTTATATGTTTTATTAATAAAACAGATATTAAAAGAATTTTGTAAAAATACTTGACAAAACAAAGACTATGCTGTATAATGCGATACATAGAATAACAAAGTATATACGAAAGAAAGGTGATAAAATATGAAATTCAATAAAGAATTACTTAAAGGTACTACTGATATAATTATATTAAAATTATTACCTAAAAAAGATATCTATAAATAAGAAATAATGAAAAAAATAAAAGAAAAAACCGAAAGTATCTTTGAACTTCGTGAAGGCACTTTATATCCTCTACTTCACGAACTGGAAAGCAGGAAATTAATAAACTCTTATTGGGAAATTACTGAATCACCAAGGAAACGAAAATATTATAAAATTACAGATAAAGGTAAGAGAAGCTTAAAGGATAAAGAAATTGAATGGGAAAATTTTTCAAAAAGTATTTCAAAATTAATGGGAGGATTTGCCTATGAAAATTAATCGAGAAGTTTACTTGAATTCAATTTGTGAAAAAATTAAATATAAAAACAAAAGAAAGAGCATTTATGATGAGTTAGAAACACATATAGAAGAAACAAAAAATGAATTTATTAACTTAGGATTTTCTAATGAACAAGCAGAAGAACAAGCATTAAAAAAAATGGGAAATTGTAATGAAATTGCAGCAAATTTCAATAAAATTTATAGGGTACATATTGACTATTTATCAATTATAATAATGCTTATAGTATTATTAGCTAATATATTTATTACAAATATGTTAGAAAAAGAAAATTTAACAAAAAATGTAAATAGTCTATATATTAACATATTTATTGGTTGTGTAATCTCCATTCCTATATTTTTAATGAGTTATAAAAAGTTAGAAAGACATTCAATTTTGGTATTTTTAATAGGTTTACTGTTTTCAATAATAAGTTATTTTATAATACAGCATAAATTTTTAACTTATGGATATATAGCTGATAATCCAATATATTTTTCTTATATTTCAATTCTATTATATATTATTGCTTATGCTGGAATAATTAAAAAATATAGAAAAAGTTGGAAAACTCTTCTAATTGCTATTATATCAATTATATCATTAATAGCAGTAGCAAGAATTAGTTTAATAATATTATTGGCAATAACATATTTAATTATCACAATTAATCAAATACCAATTAAAGAAAACAAAAAATTTTATACAATATTATTTACCGTAATTATTTTACTAGCTGCTATATTTGTAGGAATATTTTCACTATGTGAAAATAAGTTTGACGGTCCGATAAAAACAATTTTAACATTTTTCAATAGAGATACACAAGTGGCAATTATGAAAAAAAATAATAACAACGAATTTGAATTAACTGAGGATTATACTACAAGTTATTATACTTATCAGAAAAAAAATGAAATACTAAGTCAATGTAAACTTTTAGGAAGATCAGATAGCTTAGACGATAAGAATTATATTGGAGGATTGGAAACGGAGAATATATTTTTATTTATAATTTCATACTTAGGATGGATTCCTTCAATAATATTATTAATATTGATAGTTTTTTTAACTATAAAATTAGTAAAAAATATAACTTATATAAATGATGATTATGGGAAACTGATTTCAATAGGAATTGTTTCATATTTATTAATAAGTAGCATATTAAACATATTAATTTCATTAAATTTGTTTCCAATAGCTAATATAGCATTACCTTTTATATCAACTGGAAACATAAATATATTATTTAGTATATTAGCTTTATCTATATGTTTGTCAATATATTCAAAAAAGGATATATTAGAAACAAATAGTAATTATAAAAAACTAACTTGTTAAATAATATATTTTGTAAATTTGTTACTAACCCTTTATAGGTTTAGTATAAATGTACGTTGGGCATAGGCTAGTTCAAGGAGGATTACTATGAAGAAAATCTCAAGGCGGTTTTTGGCTATGGCTTGTACAGGATTGTCTGTACTAACGTTGGCTACGGCAACTCCAGCTTTTGCAGCCAGTAACGAACTGGCTAATACTCAGATTGCTTCGAGCGGAAGCACTAAGGATGCTGGAGAAATTTCCACAAGGGCAGGCATTAAAAACACTATTAGTTTTACTGGCATAGCATACACTGATGAGTTCTACTCGGATGGTACCCAGGTTTCTGTGATTACTGAAAACTCAAGTAGTTCTTCTAACGGATACACTTTGCACATCCAGAAGAAGTTTTTGGGATTTTGGTTTGATCAGCTGACATGGGATATGCCAGCAAATGGTTCTGATGGATGTTATCTAACT
Organism: uncultured Clostridia bacterium; assembly: GCA_944386415.1. Classification (GTDB taxonomy): domain Bacteria; phylum Bacillota; class Clostridia; order TANB77; family CAG-508; genus CAG-269. Next base: position 7,017 of record CALXAY010000037.1, read on the forward strand.
AACGGTGGTTCGGGAACATACCGACTGGCTTTCGTTAGAAAGGGAACTGCAGCTAATCCGCAAAATGTTACATATCTGCTTGGTTATTAACCAAAAAAGTATGTAAGGAAAGAGCGGAACATTAATTAGTTAATGTTAAAAATGCCCAACGTACAGGGGGAATCTCACAATAGAGATTCCCCTCTATTTATTATTAGAGAAAAAATATTGTAAAATTTCACAAAATTAGATTTTTCTATTTTATATATCTTAATATAACTATAATAATATACAATTTTTTGAAAATAAATTTAAAAAGCCATATAAAAAATTTAGAAAACTATTGATATATCAATGAAAAAATTTTTTATTTTGTGTTTATTGAAATAACTATAAAAACTCTGTAAAATATAAGTGTGTAATAAGATTTATGTTATAGTTATCATACTATAACTACCCATAAAAGAATAACTTTTATGGCATAACTACTAAAATTTATAGTTAGTAGTAGTATTTCTACATATTTTGTATGTAGCATAAAATGGGTATTTAGCATAACAATTATATAGATTTTTTGTTGTGCTTAGATATAAAAAAGAAAGTAATTGTTCTAAAAGTTTTATCCCAACCCCCTCTTTTAGAAACTACTTTCTCTTTTTTTTGCCCAAATTTAAGGAAAGGAGGATTTATCAAAAAAATCTTTTTTACACAAAAATGGAGGAAGGAGATTTAGTTATGAAAAATGGGTTTAGTTTTGAATTGTATGAAACTATATTTACAAATTGTTTTATACATACTTCACCATATCCTAATGGCGATTTACAACTTAGCTTATTTGGAACTGATCCAGCCACAAACGAAACTGCACATTTTGCTGATATTTCACTAGAACAAAATAGCAAAGTGCTAAAAGAAGATGAAATTGTGGTTGACTGTTGTAATTCCCTATTTTATTTTGATATGATATAATTACTGTACAATTTATTAACGAGCCAGAATAGTTGTAATTCCCTATTTTATTTTGATATGATATAATAACTTGCTATACTACTCGCGAGATTACCAAGTTGTAATTCCCTATTTTATTTTGATATGATATAATTGACAATATAAACACCTCCTTCAAAAAAACGTTGTAATTCCCTATTTTATTTTGATATGATATAATATGAAGGAAATTCAGGTGTAGCTCAAACTAGTTGTAATTCCCTATTTTATTTTGATATGATATAATTAATTCTTTTTCTTCTTGATTAAGTGCGTAGTTGTAATTCCCTATTTTATTTTGATATGATATAATTAGCAACAAAGGTTTAATTAAACAAGGAGAGTTGTAATTCCCTATTTTATTTTGATATGATATAATGTCGTATATCCAGTATATGTGCCTGGAAAAGTTGTAATTCCCTATTTTATTTTGATATGATATAATATTGCGAAGGTGAAACAATAAGGGTAAAAGGTTGTAATTCCCTATTTTATTTTGATATGATATAATTATCTTTAAAATCAAAAACTAAATTATCTTGTTGTAATTCCCTATTTTATTTTGATATGATATAATGAGTATGAGATGAAAGAACTTCCAGAAGAAGTTGTAATTCCCTATTTTATTTTGATATGATATAATTTGCTAAGTCTTTTATTTTTGTTTTATCTTGTTGTAATTCCCTATTTTATTTTGATATGATATAATCTACCTAAATAAGGAGTGATAATATGCAAAGTTGTAATTCCCTATTTTATTTTGATATGATATAATCGATTTTATCAGAAATAGTTAAGGTAACAAGTTGTAATTCCCTATTTTATTTTGATATGATATAATACCTGCTAAAGTACCAAGGTATTGCAATCCGTTGTAATTCCCTATTTTATTTTGATATGATATAATAATAGAAAACAAAGCAGTATCCGCAGAAAGGTTGTAATTCCCTATTTTATTTTGATATGATATAATATACTGGAGTAACACAAGACACACTTTTCGGTTGTAATTCCCTATTTTATTTTGATATGATATAATGAAAGCAGTAGCTTGTAAATTGTCTTGCCAGTTGTAATTCCCTATTTTATTTTGATATGATATAATAAGTAGTTAAGCTTAGCCTTAATATTTACAGTTGTAATTCCCTATTTTATTTTGATATGATATAATTTTCAATCTTTTCATTTTTTGATAAGTTGTGTTGTAATTCCCTATTTTATTTTGATATGATATAATTAATTTGAAATCTTACATACCTTCTAAAGGGTTGTAATTCCCTATTTTATTTTGATATGATATAATAAAGCTTATAGCCTGTGGTTGTAATCATTAGTTGTAATTCCCTATTTTATTTTGATATGATATAATAGATTTGCAGGGGTTATACGAGTACATACAGTTGTAATTCCCTATTTTATTTTGATATGATATAATTTCTTATCTCAAAATGTAAATGTTTTCCGGGTTGTAATTCCCTATTTTATTTTGATATGATATAATATCTTTTTCCTAAACTAGCATTCTTTTTATGTTGTAATTCCCTATTTTATTTTGATATGATATAATTGTACAGTATAATTCTTACGCCTTTATTTGGTTGTAATTCCCTATTTTATTTTGATATGATATAATTTGAATTTTGTAGAGGTAGACTTAATAAAGGTTGTAATTCCCTATTTTATTTTGATATGATATAATAGACAATGTGAATACTGATGAAATAGTAGCGTTGTAATTCCCTATTTTATTTTGATATGATATAATAAGCCCAAAAAGAAATCCTGTAAAATTCACTATTTACGGGATTTCTTTTTTTGGAAAACATTCATTTTTATTCAATTTTATATTCTTATTTCTTCTTTTTTAAAAAAAGGATAAATTTTCATAATCAACAGGTCTTTCATATTTCGATTTCTTTCCAAGTAATATTTCTACATTTTCATATTGTTTTTCTGTAATTACAAGAACTCTAATAGAGCCTTCATTTGGCACATTCATTTTTAGTCTTTGTTTATGAAGTTCCACCATATCATTTCCATTACATACTCTAGCATATACAGAAAATTGAACCATATAATATCCATCTTTAATTAAAAAATTTCTAAACTGTGTTGCTAATTTTCTTTCTCGTTTGGTTTTAACAGGTAAATCAAAGAATACTAATATTCTCATAAACTTATGCATACCTATACTCTTCTATTGGTATTAAGTAGGGCAACTTGATTAAATTTTTATTTTCATTCATACTTGTAGAAAAACTTTTTATCATATAATCTATTGCCCCTTGTACATTAAATTTTTTACCATCAATTAAAACCAAACAATTTATTACATTATAAATTTTTCTTTTCATCATTGGTGTTAATTCTTCACTTTCAAAATCCAGAGTTTGTAAAACATATAAATCAACAATTGGTCTAAAACATTCTATAAAATCATCGGCTAAATTAAAATTATTAAGTTGGCTATGATGAAATATCCCTATTGCTGGCTCGAACCCATACATAACTAAAGTTCTTGCAATCATTCCTCTTATTATTGCATATCCATAATTTAAAGCACCATTTTGTATACAATCTAAATCTCTATTAAAGTCTTTACCGAACAAATCCTTAAAGTATTGTGATGCTGCTTTTGCTTCTACATTCTTTGTATCTCCTGATGTAATCTTACTAACCATATTATCAAGTTTAATATCTTTTATTCCTAACTCTTTTAAACACTCTGACTGATTTCTTACCTTTATTTTTATAATATCTTGCCAAATTCTTTTCATAAGAGGCTTAGACATATTAAATTGCATATTTAGATTTTTTAATTGTCTTGAATAGTTATTACTTCCTATCAAAAAACCTGTCGGCAAATGCTTTTCATCACATATATATAAAATTATATCATGCTCTACAAACTTCTGTAATGCATAAGAAGAAATATTTGTCCTTAGTGATTCTATACAAATACTGTTGATGTCTTCTAATGGTATTGTAAATTCATCATATTTTGTTTCAATCATTAGTTGCTCATTTTTGATTCTTATATGTACATCATTTTGTACATACACATTTCTGAAAGCCATAATATTCGCTTAAAACATTTATCTATATTCTAAGTTTAGACTATAGATGAGTTTTAAGATAAATATCTAAGCTTCCCTCCTTCCTTTTACTTTTTTATGTTAAAAGGCATTCTTTTTTCTGGCAACTTAACTTCATGAATTTGCCCTAAAACATCAACTTCATATTTTCTTAACTCTTTTAATGATTTAATTCCTAAACTAGTTTGAATATATCTGTTATCATGAGTTTGTATCGCTATTTGTGCTACTGATATACCAGCTTTTACATAGTAAGCCATTACTTCATCTACCTCTATAGAGTCCCCTACTTTATTAGTTGGATTTAATTTTATTTTATTTTTTCCTTTAATATAAAGTAAATCTTTTGGATATAGTGAAAATATAAAATCTTCATCTTTCATTTCCTTCCAGTCTTCATATTGCTTTCCTGCTACACAAGCTTTATTAGGAAGCTTGTCTTTTACTGTGTCACTAACATATATTGGTACAAAATAATATCCTTCACCTTCTACATAGAACACATCAATTCTTACACTATCTCCGTTTCCTGCAAAAGCCTCTCCATGTTTTAATTCAACACCTAATGTTGCATTAGCTTCTATTTGAACTTTTTTAACTAATGGTCCTTTACTACCATCTTTCCTAGGTTTATAAAAATCTTCCTTAAATGCTTCCTTAGCATCTCCATTATACTTTATTAATTGCTCTTTTAATGCATTATAAAGTAACTTATCATCTTGTTTATTTTTCTCTGGATATCCTTCAATTTCTCCATTTTTTAGTTTTAAATTTGTAAGTTCTGTTTTTGTTATAGTTTTTAATTTACCATTTTCTCTTTTTAGTCCTCTTATTGTTTCTAAATGTGCCATTCCTGTTACTTTTCTTCTAGGCATTCTTGATACAAAAATTGGTCTTAAATCATCATAATTTTCATAAGTATAAATTTTTTCTGCTTGTAAACACTCAATAATTCTTTCCTTTGTTTTGCAATTTGCTCTTATGTCTAGCTCTTTTCTAAACTTTGGCCAAGGTTCTGGGAAATATATTCCATTAGCTTCCTCATACTTTTTACTATCTAAAATTTCTCCTGTTTCTAAATCTATATACTCACCTTTATTATTCATAAATTTACCATCTTCATATTGATAATATTTAGTTATTCTATTAATCATATTTTGAGTTGTTATTGCTATAACTGTTGCATCTATAGCATGATGAGTGTCTGAATCTCTTGATTTTTCTATTCCTAACCTTTTTCTTACATGAGCTGTAACAGAGCCATTTACTGTCCATACTTTTCTTGTAAAATTCGGATTATCTGAAAATTCTAGATGATTTCTTACTAAATTATACATTAATTTACACATATACTGAGTATCTTGTATATTTCTATCTTTCCATTCTTTAGCATCTTCTCTTGTAAAACTTTGTCTTAAAAGTCTTTCACGTTTTTTTGGATTTTTTATTATATTATTTACTCTTATTTCATATTCTTCTAAATCTCTTCCAGCCTCTTTTTCATATTGATATGGAACTCTATTACCTTTTTGTCTGTTTTCACTAGAAAGAACTAATACTTTATTTTTATATGTATCATCAAAACACATACTATAAGGAATTATGTGATCAACATCAACAGCTTCTGTAAATAAATTTTCAACTAGTATCTTCTCACCAGAATAAATACAGAATCCATCTTGCTCTTCCCATAGTTTATATTTTACTATATCTTGTCCTGTTGGATTAGTTTTTCCTAATTCTATTATTCTTTGTTTTATTCTTTCATTTTTTTGCATATTATCTTCTTGAGATTTTTTCATTTTACTTCTATCAGAAAAATTCTTTCCCATTTCTCTTGCAAGCTCAATAACTACTACATCTGGTTTTCCATATTTAGGATTATATTTTAAAGTAATTGCATTTAAAACTTTAATAGCTTGTGAAATACCTCTTCTTACAACCGGATTAGATATATCTTGTTCTAAATCTTTTAAGCGTAATTTCCTTTTTTTCTCTGTATTAATACTCCCTCTAAAGTCTTCATATACCTCGTTTACAGCCTTATCATAAGTAAGACCTTTTTCAAGATATGGAATAATTTTTTCCATAGCTTTAACAGATAAATTTCCAACTTTAGTAAAAGATAATTTAAGCAATTCATTTATCGCTTCTTCTGTTAAATTTTCTGTATTTTCTTTTAAATAATTTATTCTTTTATTATCGTTTTTATATACTGTTAATGCATATCCTATATTATTTAATTCTTCTTTTGTTAGTTTACTTATATAATTTTTTTCAACTCTGTTTAATGCTGTTTTTATTTTATGATAACTTTCAAACTCTTTTAATTTTTTATCCTTTTCAACTTCTTTGTTAGTTTCAGGAGATAATACTAAAATATTTTTATATGTTAGCATATTAAATCTCTCATTTGTACCCAAACCTATTTCTTTTCTGACACTATCATATGTAACTGTTGCTTTATCTTGTACTAATTTTGCTATTTTTTGTTTTTCTTCTTCTGTTAATTCCCTTTTTATTTTTTTCCTTAAACCATTATCGTCTATTTCTATTTTTTCAATTTTAATATGATTTAAATCTTGTAATAACTTAAAATATTCAAATGTATATGTAGCTTTTGCAGCTCTTTTTTCTTCTTTTTCAAAAGTACAAATTCCTAACATTTTTTCAATTTGATTTCCTGCATATGGACTTGGCTCTCCTGGTCCTTCATCAAAACTTCTTTGAGATGTAAAAATATTAATATACTTTTCAATAAATTCATCTGTAATATTTGAATTAAATTCTTTTTGTTTATCCAATATCATTTTAATTTCTTTTAATATAAGTTTTCTAAGAGCTGTACTTTTGTAATCATCTGTTGTATTTCTTACTTTTAATATTTTATTTCCTTTTGAATCTAAAATAAAATCTCCATTTTTATCTTTCAATTTAAACTTATCATCTTTTAAATACATTTCTCCTATTGTACGATACCCTTTTTCTTTCATAAGCTTTTCATTATCTTTTGTCGCTGTAAGTAATTTCCCTGCTTCTTTATTTTCTGTTTCTTCTGATTTACTATTTGATTTATAACCTCTTCTTTTAACAAAATTTAATAAAACTCTAGCTAAGTCCTTATTAGTTATCTTTTCGTCTAGAGCCATTGTTCTTAATTCATAAATATTAAATTGAAATTTATAATTATTAAACATATCTTCTAATTCTTTTTTAGAAATAATATTATAATTTTCCAATAATCTTTTTGTTCTTTCTATTCTATGTTTTTTACGTCTTCCTCTCCTTCTTAAACTTCTAGCATCTCTTCTATCTTTTGCAAGTGGTGAACCATCTTTTGGTTTTTCAGCTGCATCAAAAATTCTAGATCCTAAATCAATAATTCTTTCTGGCTCTCCATTTTCTTTGTTCTTTATTACTGACCATCCTGTTGATGTTATACCAATATCTAATCCAATTCTATATCCCATATCAATTTCTCCTTTCTTATATGAAGATAGCTGCCTATAAAGGCAGCTAGAGCTTTACGACTCATAGATTATACAATAATCTTAGGTCTTATTGTAATAACCTATTCTACTTTGATATGATATAATTTTGTACTTCCCTAGTACATTTTCATTATATTCTATTTTTAGATATTTGTCAACATTTTCCAGTAAAAAATAACTTCTAATTTTTACTACTATCTTTATTATTTATTTGTTTTTGAATGTTTAATATTTGTTTGAAATTATTATATTGATATTTATGATTAAATATCAACTTTTCAGTTTATATTTCGTTAATATTTTTATATTTATACTTTATTGTATCTATTTTCTCATTATTATAAAACACACTCTCTAAATTCTTTGTTTTAATTAATTCTTCTTTCTTTTGCTTTGT
>CALXAY010000038.1 GCA_944386415.1 uncultured Clostridia bacterium
ATTTTTGAACATTTTTATTGATTTTATTACAAAGAAATGTTAAAATTGTTCTATAATAGAACAAAGGAGGAATATAATAATGAAATCTTTAAGAGAAAAGGGGATAACTTTGATAGCATTAGTAATAACTATTATTGTATTACTAATTTTAGCAGGAGTTTCAATTGCAACACTAACAGGAAATAATGGAATATTGACGCAGAGTAAAAAATCAAAAATATCAACAGAATTAAGTAGTTATAAAGAACAAGTTGAGATATATAAACAAGGAAAATATATAGAAAATAATAATTTTTTATCAGAGAGTTTAACAGCGGGGAAAGGAAACTTATTTTATAATACACAACCAAGTGGAGAAGAAGGAAACATAAAAACAATAATAGAAAATATAAGTGATGAATATTTGGAAAAGATGGAAATAATAAAAGGGGAACTATTAATAAATACACAAGATAAAGATGAAGTAAAAATAGCACAAGGTTTAGGAATAGAAGTAAATCCATATGATATAGTAGATGGAGTATTACTTTCATCAAATGGAAATTTACTACTTATGGATAAAAATGGAACATTAACAGTACCAGATAGTGTAACAGAAATAGGAGAAGGATCATTTGCGAACTTAAATGGGTTAAAAACAATAATAATACCTAGTACAGTTAAAAGAATAGCAAAAAATGCATTTGCATATAATGCTACATTAGAAAAAGTAATAATACAAGATGGAGTAGAAGAAATAGGTGATAGAGCATTTACACATTGTTCTAAATTAAAAGAAATAACGTTACCAGATAGCATAACAAAGATTGGAAATGTATGTTTTCAGCAAGATGTAATGTTAGATAGTATTAAATTACCTAAAAATTTAAAAGTTTTAGAAAGTAATGTATTTTCAGAATGTAGTAATTTAAAAAACATAGAGTTATCAAAAAACTTAGAAGAATTACATTATGCAGCTTTAAGAGGAACAGCAATTAGTTCATTAAAATTCCCACCAAACTTAAAAATTGTAGAAGACCAAGCTTTACAAATTCCTTCATTACAAAATATAGATACATCTGAAAATAATTATTATACTTTTAAAAATGGAGTATTATATTCTAAAGACATAAAAACATTAGTAATAGCACTTTCAAATATAACAAAATTAGAGATGGAAAATACTACTGAAACAATAACATCAAGTGCATTTGCTAGATGTAACAAATTAATAAGTATTAATATAACAGAAAACGTAAAAACTATAGGTTTAAGCGTATTTAATAGTCCTAATCTAAAATTGATAACAGTAGATGAAAATAATGATTATTTTATGACAGATGAAAGGAATAATTTGTATAGCAAAGATGGAAAAATTCTATATAGAGTATTTGACAAAGGAAATATTATAATTAGAGATGGAGTTGAAAATGTCAAACAAGGAGTATTCTCATCTGGCGGAATAACGGGAATAACATTACCAGAAAGTTATATAGGAGATAGGGTTGGAGATACTAATATGTTTCCAGAATTAGAATATTTGTACCTACCTAAAAAAGTAGTTACTTTTAATAAGTATTCTTATCCTGTAAAAACAGTAGAAGTAAGTAAAGAAAATCCATATTTAGAATCAGTAGATAATAACCAATATATATTAAGTGAAGATGGAACTGAATTATATTGGGTAAAAAGTGACTTGAAAAATGTTAATATACCAGAAACAGTAAAAACAATAAAAAATATGGCTTTACTTAGTGTAGAGGTAGAAAATATAGTACTTCCTGAAAGTATAGAAAAAATTGAAAGGAATGCTTTTTATAATGCAAGTACTAAAAAAATAGAAATACAGAAAAATATAAAAGAAATAGATAGTGCAGCTTTTAGTACTGCAGAGTCACTTTCGGAAGTTATAATACATAAGAATAAAAATGATATTTCTGGCTCTCCTTGGTCAAATCTATTTGGAGAAAGAGCAATATTTTGGGTAGGAGAATAAAATATAAAATTAAGAAAATGATAAAAGATAAAAATGATTTGAGAAAATTTCTTAAGTCATTTTTTGTGTCAAAAAAGAAATAAATTAATATAATAACCATAGGTGGTATAGATGGAATTTATAATAAAAGTAATATTTTGGACACTTGCTTTATATGGTTTATTTGAAATAATAAAAAACATAATATATTTGAGTACATATACAAACTTTAAATCAGACGGAATCTATGTAATAATAGCAGTAAAAAATCAGGAGGAGAAGATAGAAGGCTTTCTTCGTTCTGCATTATTTAAGATGCTTTATGGAAGAGACGATTATGTAAAAAATATAATAATAACAGATTTAAAGTCAAAAGATAGTACTAAAGAAATAGTAAAGAAGTTATCAGAAGAATATGAATGTTTAGAAGCTGTTAATTGGAAAGAATGTAAAGAAATAATGGATAGTGTTGATGAAAGTTAGTTTCTTGAAAAAAATGTTTGTTTGTGATAGACTAAGAATGTTAATAAAAATAAAGTAGGAGAAATGAATGGAAATAACTGGAGAAATAATAACTATTATATATAAAAATGAAGTAAATAGCTATTTGGTAGCAGAGTTTGAAACAGACGAAGAAATAACAACAGTTGTAGGATATTTACCTTTTGTAAATGTGGGTGATACCTTAAAATTAGTAGGAAAATTTGTAGAACATAAAGATTATGGAAGACAATTTAAAGTAGATACATTTGAAAAGATGATGCCACAGAATTTAATAGCATTAGAAAAGTATTTAGCAAATGGAAAAATAAAAGGAATAGGTGAAGCTTTAGCAAAAAGAATAATAAAAAAATTTGGGGGCGAGACAATAAAAATATTCCAGTCATATCCAGAAAGACTTGCAGAAGTAAAAGGAATATCAAAGGAAAAAGCTAAAGAAATGTCAGAAAGTTTTATAGAAAACTGGGAAGTATGGAGAATTGTAGGTTTTTTAGAAAAATTTGGAATTGGAGCAGAACATGCCCAAAAGGTTTTTGATTTATACGGTGTAAATGCAATAGAAGAAATGGAACAAAATCCATATATATTAATAGATATAGCAAGAGGAGTGGACTTCAAACAAATAGATAAAATGGCATTAGACCTAGGAATAAGCTATGATAATGAAAAAAGAGTAACAAGTGGGATTAAATATGGATTAATTAGAAGTACTAATAATGGACATTCTTGTGTTCTAAAAGATAATCTAATAGAATTTGTAGTAAATTTATTAGATATAACAGAAGAAAGTGTAGAAGATGGATTAATAGCTCTAAGAACAAGAGATGAAATCATTATAGAGAAAAGAAATGATGGACTAGAATATGTATATTCATCAGCTTTTTATAATACAGAAGAAGAAATAGCTTTTAGAATAAAAAGATTACAAAATTCTAAGAATATGAAAAAAATAACAGGACTAGCTAAAGAATTAAAAGAGGTAGAAAAATTATCTAACATAGAATTATCAGAAAAACAAAAAGAAGCACTAAAATTAATTAATGAAAACAATGTGACTATAATAACAGGTGGGCCTGGTACTGGAAAAACAACGATTATAAAAAACATAATTGATATATATGAAAAAAGAGGAAAAAAAGTAATATTAGCTGCACCAACAGGAAGAGCAGCAAAAAGAATGACAGAAACAACAGGTAAAGATGCTTCAACATTACATAGATTACTAGAAATAGGAAAAATTGATGATGATAGTCTTTATAAAAATACAAGTAAATATGAAGGAGCACCTATAGATGCTGATGTAATAATAGTTGATGAAGTTTCAATGATGGACATGTTTTTAATGAATTATTTACTAAAATGTATATATCAAGGAACTAAATTGGTATTAGTAGGAGATATAGACCAACTTCCTTCAGTAGGGCCAGGAAGTGTATTAAAAGATTTAATAAACTCAGAAGAAATACCTACAATAAAATTAGATAAAATCTTTAGACAAGCAGCGAGAAGCAAAATAATAGTAAATGCACATAGAGTAAATGAAGGTGAAAAGTTTTTAAGTAAATCGGAAGAAGAGGAGGATATGAATGAAGATTTCTTCTTTATAAAAGAAACTAGCCAAGAAAGAATGCAGAAAGAAGTTGTATCTTTGTGTACAGGAAGATTAGAAAAATACGGAAACTATGATTTTTTTCAGAATATACAAGTGCTTACACCGACTAAAAAAGGAATGCTTGGAACTAAAGAATTAAATAAAGTGTTACAGTCTAATTTGAATCCTAATTTAGAAAGTCTACCAGAAAAAGCAAGTATGGGAGCAGTATTTAGAACTGGCGATAGAGTTATGCAAATAAAAAATAATTACGATATTTATTGGGAAAGAGAAGGTACTGGAAATTTAGGTGGAACAGATAAAAAAGAAATGGGAAGCGGAGTGTTTAATGGAGAGATAGGTACTATAACAAATGTGGATGAAAGAGAAAAACAAGTAGAGATAAAATTTGATGATGAAAAAATAGCTTGGTATGATTTTTCAGAACTTGACCAAATAGAACATAGTTATGCAATAACAATACATAAAGCACAGCGGAAGCGAGTTTGATGTAGTAATAATGGTAGTACCTCCATCATCTCCAATGCTTCTTACAAGGAACTTATTATATACAGGAATAACAAGAGCAAAGAAACTTTTAATTATAATTGGAAGTGAAAAAGTAATAGATTACATGATACAAAATGTGGACAGTAAAAAGAGAAATACAGGATTGGAATTTAAAATGAGACAGTAGGGACGGAGGTTTTTTGTTTCATTTAACAGGGATTTGGAGCAAATTTTTAGATTTAAGCTACGCTTACCAGCAATTTGGCTACCCTTAATTTCCCTACGCCAAATTGCTTAATCTAAAAAATTGCTAAACACTTATTTTAGTGTAAAAAATACTTTCTTGGAAAATATTTCAAATAAAGTTGATTCAACAATAAAAATAAATTATAATATTTGTATAATAGCGTAAAAGCTAAAGAATTTTTTCAAATTATATAAATTTAAATCAAAATTTAATTTGTTATTTAAATATTAAATCTTAATTTCAAAATACCATAAAAATTATAAATAAATAAGGAGAGATGCAATTTGCCAAGAAAAAGTAGAGAGCTATTAGATGGTAAAATATGTCATATTATTGTTCAGGGAATAAATAAAGAATATATTTTTAATCAAGAAATAGATAAAAAGAAGTATTTTAATTTGTTGAAAAAGTATTATAGAGATTATGAAATAGATATTATATGTTATTGCATTATGGATAATCATGCACATTTAATAATTTATTCAGATAATATAAAAAACTTAAGTTTTTTCATGAAACGAATAAATTCAATATATGCAATGCATTATAATAAAAAATATAATAGAGTTGGATATGTTTTTAGAGATAGATTTAAGTCGATTTTAATAATGACAAGAGAACAGTTATATGTTTGTATAAAATATATACACATGAACCCAGTAAAAGCAAAAATAGTTGAAAAAGAAAGTGAATATAAATATTCATCATATAATGATTATTTAAATAAAACAGGTTTTTTAAATCAGAGAATTTTAGAATTTTTATTTCACAAGTCACAAAATTATATCGAAAAATTTAAATCAATTCCATATAAAGATATTTGTAATAAAAAAATTAACATAGAAGAGATTTTGAATGAATTTCTTAAGCAAAAAAATATTAGTTTAAATCAAATAAAAAAAGAAACAAAATTTTTAAGTGAATTTTTATATTATTTAAATTCTAAAAATTATCAATATTCAAAGCAAGAGTTAGCAAATATATTAAGAATAGGAAGAGCAACATTATATAGGAAGATAAAGAAGGTGAAAACAAGAAATGAGACAAAAAACCTCCGTCCCTAAAATTCTCAATTTTATTTATCCACCAGTGTGTGGCATTTGTGGAAAATTAAACTCGGATTTTTTATGTAAAAAGTGTGAGAAAATTTTAGAGAGTGAAGCAGTTTTTGGTGTTGATAAGTATAAAAAAATTGAAAGAAAAAAAGAAAATATCAAAAATAATTTTAACGATAAAAAATATTTTGATGAGCATTTATATATTTTTTTATATCAGGGAATAATAAGAAGAATAATTTTAAAATATAAATTTCAAGAAGAGGCATATTTATACAAAACATTTGTGAATTTTTTGTTAAAAAATGAAAACTTCTTTGAAAAAATAGAAAAATATGATACAATAGTTCCAGTTCCGATTAGTAAAAAAAGGAAAAAAAAGCGTGGATACAATCAAAGTGAATTGTTAGCTAAAGAAATAGCATATAATGCTAATTTAGTATTAGAAAAAGAAAGCCTTTATAAGATTAAAGATATTGTAGAACAAAGTAAATTAAATAAAGAAAATAGATTAAAAAATATACAAGGAGTATATGAGTTAGTAAACAAAGAAAAGTTAAATAAAAAGAAAATTTTATTAATAGATGATATATATACAACTGGGAGTACAGTAAATGAGTGTAGCAAAGTATTAAGAAATGCAAAACCTAATAAAATAGGTGTGCTTACATTAGCCAAAGATTAAAATTGATTTGTGAAATATATTACAAAGGAGGAGCAATAAGTAATGGAAGATTTAGTTGAAAGTATATTAGATTATATAAGATCAGATTATACTGACTATGCAGTTATGATAAATGGAGAATGGGGATCTCGGAAAAACTCATTTTTGGAATAACAAAATAAGAAAAAAAATAGAGTCAATGCAATTAAATGGGAAAAGATATACAACTATTTATATGTCTTTATATGGTATATCAAATCTAGAAGAAATAAGTAAAAAAATATTCATAGAAACAACACAATTAATGGATAAAAACTTAAGGAAATTTATGGATACAAATGGTCAAAGTACAATACCAGAATATGCAAAAACTGGAATAGATATGGCAAATTTTTTTGGTGTTACAGAAAATGGTGATAAAGTTGATTATGCAGAATTTTTCTCAACAGATGATAAGGTATTATGTTTTGACGATTTAGAAAGAGCAAATGTAGATGTTATTGATATTCTAGGATATATTAATAATTTCGTTGAACATGACCATATAAAAACAATAATTATATGTAATGAAAAAGAATTATCAACAAAACTAAAAAGTTCTAATTTAGAGATGAAAACTTTTATTGCAACATATCTATTAGATAAGCAAGATGAATTAAATAATATTGATAAACCATTAGTAGAAAAAATTCAAGATAAAATAGAGCATGTATTTGATAAAGCAAATGATTATGAAAGAATAAAAGAAAAATTAATAGGAGAAACATTTGAATATGCTCCAAAATTTGATTATATAATAAATCGGAATATTAATGCGTTATGAGAATAATCCAGACTTAATTAGATTCTTAAGAGAAAACACAGGATTAATAATTTCAACATTTAATAAATCAGG
Source organism: uncultured Clostridia bacterium (assembly GCA_944386415.1). GTDB lineage: Bacteria > Bacillota > Clostridia > TANB77 > CAG-508 > CAG-269. The sequence continues at coordinate 7,418 of CALXAY010000038.1, forward strand.
AACAAGGAACTTAAGAATATTGAAACATGCATTAAATGATTTTAAGAAGATATATGAAATGGTTAATAAATCATACCCAAATACAAATCATAGAGTTATGCAGACAATGCTTATATTTACAATAGCTATATCTTTTGAAATAAAAGCAGGAAAAATAACAAAAGACAAATTTGTGAATATTAAAGATAATGAAGAATATAAGTCTATCTTAGTATCATCAAGAATACTTATGGATAATAGACAGTTCTACATTAAAGAATTTGATAATAATTATTACTATAATTTTAAATCAGAATATCGTTTCTTTAAATTTATAGAATATTATGTAAGAACACGTATTTTTGATATGAAGTTGTTTAAAGAAAATATGGAAACAATACGTAATACTGTAGATACAGAGAATTTACCTGCGTATAAGAGATTACTTACAGAAGAATATTGGAAGATATCAGATGATCAATTTGGAAATATCGTAAAAGAAATAATGGAAGATGTAAAAGAGGGAAGATTAACTTTAATAGATACAGTAAAGATATTTGCATATTTTAGCTATTTTTCAAGGAAAGGTTTAATAGATTATGATTTAAAAACATTAAAAAGTGTATTTTTTAATGGGATGAATATAGCATCATTAAATTCAAAATATTGTCCTAATGTAGATGAAGAATTAGGAAAAATTGCAATAGAAGAAGTTGCAGAAGATATGGAAGATATTTTAAAACACTTTAATATGTTAAATGATCAGTTACATGATAAAATGTTCAAAGAAAAAGCAGAAGAAGTAATGAAATGTATTCCAATGAAAATGGAACAATTTTACGAGAAATTTGATAAGGAATGTATGGATGTACCAATATTTAAATATTATGATTCATTCCAATTATTCCAAAGAATATCTTGTGCAAGTAATGAAGATATTGTGTTAATAAAAGAAAAATTAATAGATAGAGCAGAAAAAAATCCTAAGAAGATAGAACCTGAAATGAAGAATATGAAACAACTAAAACAAATAATTGATGATTATTTAAAAGGAAAAGACCCATCAATAAAAATTGTTATGCTTAAAGAATTTTCTGATAGTTTAGGCTATATTCTAAGTAAATATAAACCAAGTTTTTTACCAAAGAAAGCAGATAAAGAAGTAGAAGAAGAAGAGGAAAATTAAAAAATGGAAAATAATTATGACAAAAAGAAATATTTAAAATTACTTAGTAAAGAATATAAGAATATATACGAAGTTGCGGAAGAAATTATAAATTTACAAGCAATTCTGAATTTACCAAAAGGAACAGAAATGTTTTTAAGTGATATACACGGTGAATATGCTCCATTTGAGCATATTTTAAATAATGGTGGAGGAATAATAAAAAGTAAAATAAATGATATTTTTGGAAATACAATAAATAAAAAAGAAAGAACAACTCTTGCAACTCTTATTTATTATCCAGAAGAAAAGTTAAAATTGATAAAAGAAGAAGAGAGTGATATTAAAGAATGGTATAGTATAACTTTGTATAGGTTGATTGAAATTGCAAAAAACGTAAGCTCAAAATATACAAGATCTAAAGTTAGAAAAGCTATTACAAGTGGATTTGAATATGTAATAGATGAGCTTTTAAATTCACAAGCAGGAAATGAGAAAGATAAAGAAAGATATTATAAAGCAATAATTAATACTATAATTAGATTAAACCAAGCAGAAGCTTTTATTATTGCAATATCTAACTTAATTAAAAGAATGGCAATAGATCATCTTCATATAATCGGAGACATATTTGATAGAGGTTTAAGACCTGATTTAGTAATTGAAAAATTAGAAAAGTTTCATAGTATAGATATTCAATGGGGAAATCATGATATATTGTGGATGGGAGCGACATGTGGAAATGAGGCAAGTATTGCAACTGTTGTAAGAATATGTGCAAGATACAATAATATAGGAATATTAGAGGATAGCTATGGAATAAATATAAGACCACTTTCAACGTTTGCTATGGAAACATATAAAAATGATGATTGTAAGAATTTTTTCCCTAAAGTTTTTGATGAAACGAAATATGATGAAAGTGACAAAATGAATATATCAAAAATTCATAAAGCAATAACTATAATACAATTTAAATTAGAAGGACAGATGATAAAAAGACATCCAGAGTATCATTTAAATAATAGATTGCTTCTTGATAGGATGAATTTAGAAAAAGGATATGTTAAAATTGATGGAAAGGAGTATGAAATAAATGATACTAACTTTCCAACATTAATAAAAGATAATATATATGAATTAACAGAAGAAGAAAAGGAAGTAATGGAAAGACTTTGTGAATCATTTAAAAATAGTCCTAAATTAAATGAGCATATAGACTTTTTATATAAAAAAGGTGAATTGTATACAATATTTAATTCTAATATATTGTTTCATGCTTGTATTCCAATGACAGAAGATGGTGAATTTAAAGAAGTTGAATTTCTAGGAAAAAGACTAAAAGGAAAAGCATATTTAGATCAAGTAAATGATACAGTAAATAAAATATGGATTAATAGAGATTCTGTTGAAAGAAATATCAAAGATATAATGTGGTATTTATGGATATCACCAGATTCACCATTTTTTGGAAAAGATAAAATGGCAACATTTGAAAGTTACTTTGTTAAAGATAAAGAAATGAGTAAGGAAAAAAAGAATCCATATTACACATTAACATATGATGAGAAAATATGTGATAAAATTTTAAAAGAATTTAATTTAGATTTAAAAGATTCACATATAGTAAATGGTCATATGCCTGTAAAGGCAAAAGATGGAGAAAGTCCAATTAGAGGAAATGGAAAACTTTTAGTAATAGATGGAGGATTTGCAAAGAGTTATCAGAAAAAAACAGGAAATGCTGGATATATTCTTACATATAACTCTTATGGATTACTACTTAGCCAAAATAAGCCATTTGAATCAGTAGAACAAGCAATTGAAGAAGAAAAAGATATTATGTCAGAAATAATAGTAAAGAAAACAGGAGTAATTAGAAAACGTGTTGGAGATACAGATGTTGGTAAAAGACTTAAAGAAGAAATTAGAGATTTAGAAGAATTACTAAATTATTATGAATCAGGTGAGATAAAACAAAATAATTAAAATATATAAATATTTTGACCTATTAATATAGGTCTTTTTTATGTATTATTTAATAATTTGTTTTTTAAAAATTTATATTAATTCTCTTATTTTTTTATAAAATGAATATTTTTTTCCTTTTTTGTAATAATAAGATTATAAAACAAAAAAGCTTTAATTAGAGGAGGAAAATTATGAAAGCAACCGGAGTTGTTAGAAGAATAGATGATTTAGGAAGAGTTGTTATTCCAAAGGAAATAAGAAAGACTTTGAGAATTAAAGAAGGTGAACCTTTAGAAATTTTTACAGACAAAGAAGGACAAATAATATTAAAAAAATATTCACCTATAGGTGAATTATCAGAATTTGCTGCAGGATATGCTGAAACTTTATCAAAAACTACAGGTCATATAGCTTGTATTACTGATAAGGACACAATTATAGCAGTTTCAGGAGGTTCAAAAAAAGAATTTTTAGAACAAGATGTAAGTCCAGAGTTAGAGCAGTTAATGGAAGATAAAGAAGTGTATATGAGTAAAGATAATAGTGATATTGCAATGCCTATTACCAAAAATGGAAATCAAGAAAGAAAAAATAATGCACAAGTTGTTTATCCTATAATTTCTAATGGAGATACAATTGGAACTGTAATTCTTATGTCAAAAGAAGCAAATAGAAAAATGGATGAAGTTGAGCAAAAAGTGGCTCAATCAGCAGCTACATTTTTAGGAACACAAATGGATATATAAAAAAATAAACAAGTTTATAATTTTATAAATTAAAATTATTAGCTTGTTTTTTTATCATTTATATTCTTTCTATCAGATAAGCCTACTATATAATCAATCGAGGTTCCATAATATTTAGCTAAAGTGATTAAATGTGATATAGGTATTGTTCTATTACCTTTTTCATATTCAGAGTAATACTGCTGAGATATTCCAAGTAGCTGTGCAACTTGCTTTTGAAATAAATCATGGTCTTCTCTTAAATCCTTTAATCTCTTAAATTTCACTGTAACCTCCTTGTAAACTTTGTGAATTTTAATATAATTTTAACAAAAAATTTTAAAACAAGAGGAGAATACATAATAAATTGTGTAAATATTACAATAATTTTACATTATGTTGATATAAAATTAGAAGAAGATTGGATTCCGATAGGAAAATATGATAGTAGTAGTACTAATCCAGATGATGCTATAAATAAAAGCTTTAGTGGAATATTTGATGGTAAGTTTCATAAGATTAACAATTTAAATATAAATAGCACAGAAAAAGCCAAAGGATTATTTGCTTTAGTAAAAAAAGGAACTGTTAGAAATATAGGAATTGAAAGTGGAAATATAAGTAGTAATTCAGTAGTAGGAGGAATAGTTGGATATGCTAAAAATAATGTGGTTATAGAAAATTGTTATAATTCGGGAATAATTACTGCTGAAAGTGATACAGGTGAAATTTGTGGTGGACTAAATAGTATTCAAATTCTAAATTGCTATAATACTGGAAATGTTAACGGAAAAGCTACAAGTTTTCCTGGAATCGGAGGAATTGGAGGATCGCCCGTATCTAAAAATATTATAAAAAATAATTATAACACAGTGAATATTATATTAACTAATAATTCTCATAAATATATAGGAGGAATAATAGGAATAAAAAGTGATACCGATGTAATAGAAAATAATTATTTTTTAGAAAATACGGTTAATGGTGAAAATGGGGTTGATTTATTAGATGGAACAGAAAGCAAGAATGTTGATGAAATGAAAGAGATTTATAATATTTTAGGAAATAAATTTAAAAAAGATGTTAATGATGGATATCCAATATTATTTTGGCAGTAAGATACATTTTGAAAGCCAAATAATTATAAATCAAGGAAGAATAAATATCATTTTTTCCTTGATTTTTTGCTAGTTTTAGAGTATAATCTTATAAGTTAAAGTTAAGAATAGGTTAGGAGATAGAAATGAAAGCAATAGAAATAAGAAGAAAATATTTAGATTATTTTAAAAAGCATGGTCATAGTGTAATCCCATCAGCACCATTAATACCAGAAAATGATCCTTCTGTATTATTTACAACAGCAGGAATGCAACCATTAGTACCATATTTATTAGGAGAAAAACACCCAGAAGGAAAAAGACTTACAGATTATCAAAAATGTGTAAGGACAAATGATATAGACGAAGTAGGAGATAATCGTCATTTAACATATTTTGAAATGCTTGGAAACTGGTCATTAGGGGATTACTTTAAAGATGAATCAATAGCAATGAGTTTTGAGTTCTTAACAAAAGAGTTAGGAATACCAGTAGAAAAATTATATGTTACATGTTTTGCAGGAGATGAAGATTGCCCAAGAGACGAAGTAGCAGCTGCAGCATGGAAAAAAGCAGGGATATTAGATGGTCATATATATTATTATGGAAAAGAAGATAACTGGTGGATAGCAGGTGAAGAAGGTCCTTGTGGACCAGATACAGAGATGTTTTATGATACAGGAAAACCGGCGTGCGGACCTGATTGCCAGCCTTCTTGTGACTGTGGAAAATATGTAGAAATCTGGAATAATGTATTTATGGAATATTTCAAAGATGCAAATGGTTATAGAAAATTAGAACAAAAAAATGTTGATACAGGACTTGGATTAGAGAGAATGACAATGTTATTGCAGGGAAAAGAAACACCATTTGATACTGAATTATTTAGCCCAGTTATGGATAAACTAAAAGAGTTACAAAAAGTAGATATTATAGAAAGTAGAAGAATAATTGCAGAACATTTACGTTCAAGTATGATGATAATAGCAGATGGAGGAAGACCAAGTAATCTAGATAGAGGATATGTATTAAGAAGATTAATTAGAAGAATGATAAGACATATGAATAAATTACAAATAGACTTAAATTCATTAAAAGAATTAGTAGATATCTATGTAGAATCTTTAGGAGAAATGTATCCAGAACTTATAGAAAATAAAGGAATTATAGAACAAGTAATTGTAGAAGAAAAGGATAAATTTGTAAAAACACTTGAACATGGAGAAAGAGAATTTCAAAAAGCAATCGGAAAATTAGAAGGAACAAAAGTTATTCCTGGAGAAGTAGTATTTAGATTATATGATACTTATGGATTTCCACCAGAAGTAACAAAGGAACTTGCTAAAGAAAATGGTTATGAAATAGATATAGATAGTTTTAACGAACTATTCAAGAAGCACCAAGAAAAATCAAGAGCAGGTTCAGAGCAAAAATTTAAAGGGGGCTTAGCAGAAACAACTAAAGAAACAATTGCATATCATACAGCAACACATTTATTAAATGCAGCAATCAAACAAGTTATAGGAAAAGATGCACATCAAAGAGGCTCAAATATAACAGTAGATAGAATGAGATTTGACTTTAACTGTGACCATAAACTAACGCCTGAAGAAAAACAACAAATAGAAGATTTAGTAAATGAATGGATAAAAGAAGGATTACCAGTAACAAAAGAGGAAATGAAAAAAGAAGATGCAATAAAATCAGGAGCAGAATGTATGTTTATTGAAAAATATCCAGATGTAGTAACAGTATATACAATAGGAAATGTATCAAAAGAACTATGTGGAGGACCTCATGTTAAGAATACAAGTGAACTTGGAAAATTTAAAATAAAAAAAGAAGAATCTAGTTCATCAGGAGTAAGAAGAATAAAAGCTATATTAATAGATGAGTAGATTTTATAGGAGGTTTTATTTATGGAAGATTGTTTATTTTGTAAAATAATAAAAGGAGAAGTACCTTCAAATAAAGTATATGAAGATGACTATGTATATGCATTTAAAGATATAGAACCAGCAGCACCTATTCATGTATTAGTAGTTCCTAAAAAACATATTTCATGTTTAAATGAAATAACTAAAGAAGATGAATTGTTAATTGGAAAAATTCATACGGCAATTAAAAAAATTGCTAAAGAGTTAGGTGTAGATAAAAAAGGTTATAGGATTATAAATAACTGTGGAAAAGACGCAGGTCAAACAGTAATGCATTTACATTTTCATTTACTTGCAGGAGTAGAGATGGGAGAAAAATTAGTATAAAATTTAAAGAATAGAACTTGGAGTTATATCTTAAGTTCTGTTTTTTTAATATTTATCATGTTTTTTTATAATAAATTTAACTTTGTAAAATTT
>CALXAY010000039.1 GCA_944386415.1 uncultured Clostridia bacterium
ATTAAAAAATAGGGAAGAAGGTGGTATTTAATATGGATTTCTCTGATTTAATTGCTTTAAAAATAAAAGAATTAATGAATAAACAAAATATCACTATCTATAAATTAGAAAGTCTTTCAGGTGTATATAGTTCTACTATTGCAATGTTTTTAACACGAAAAACAAAGACAATTAGATTAGAAAATTTGCTATATATTTGTGAAGGTCTAGGAACTAATTTATCTGAATTTTTTGCAGATGAAAGATTTAAAGATGCAGAAGCTAAAGAATGGTTAAAAAAGAAAAAGTAATTGATAATTATATGTAACTATTATTTTTATCAATTACTTTTTTATTATTATATACCTATTTATTTAGGTTATTTATATTATTGTCCTTATCATTTATTATTTCAATTCCTAATTTATCTTTTAGTATTTTTTCTATTTTTTTATTTTTATTAAGAAGCTCTTTTATTATTTTATAACAAGCATTTAATTCAATGTTATTCATTCTTAATTTTTCTTCTAATTCTTGATTTTCATTCATAATTTGATTATTTTCTATCTGTAAGTCCGAATAATATTTTTTTGCATTTTTAGTTTTAGATAATTCTAATAATAAATCATGATTTTGTTTTACTAAACTATTATTATATTTTAATATTGGATAAATTAATTTTTTATCTACATTATCTTTTGTAAAATCTTCATATTTATAAAAGTCTTGAACATCTTCATAACTTATTATTTGTTCTTTTTGCTTGGTTAGATTTTCTTTTAATTGCTTTGTATTATAAAAGTTAGTTAATCTTTTCATGTCATCAGTAGATATATGTTCTCGATCTTTATTTTCTTTTCCTCTTTCTAAATTAAAACCTTTTTCTGTAATATAGTTATAAAATTGATTTTGTAATTTTTTATAACTATCCTTCCCCTTCCAAAATTCACTTGCAGATATTTTCCTTATTGGTTTTCCTTTTTTATCTTTTGCATTTACTACTGGTATATATACTAAGTGCATGTGTGGAGTTTCTTCATCTAAATGCACAACAGCAGTTAATATATTTTCTTTTCCAATTCCTTTGTATTCTGTCATAAATTTAAAACATTCTTGAAAATATCTTTTTGTTTCTTTTTTACCTATTCCATTAAAAAATGTATTGTCTGAAGTTAATATTACTTCACAGACATAAATGCTATTTTTGTGTAGTTGTCCTTGAGATAAATTGTTTTCCTTTATTAATCTATTGTATTCCTTTAAATAAGTGTTTTCCTTTGGTAGTTTTAAATGATAATTTTGACTTGTTTTTGACAAGTCTATATTTTTATTAGAATATTTCTTTTTGAACCTTTCATTATGAGGAGCTAGCTGAATCATCTCATCTTTTGTGTATTTTTCATTCCTTATAATTGCATAACTCATACAAAATTTCCTCCTCTCAATATATTTATTTTATTAAAGGCTTTCTTGCATAGCTTTAAGAGAACAATGTTCGCAACCTTTTAATAAACAACATAAATGTTATTTATTAAAAACACTTTTGCTCACATAAGTTCTCTAACACACTAGAGAACTTTGTACCAAAATTCTCAGTGTGCCAGGGCTTTGCCCTTGGAACCCATAAAAATAGATGAATTTTTAAATAAAATCCATCTATTTAATATAAATTATTTTAAAATATTTTTAATTATTTTTTCTTATTTTACCATGATTGCCACCACTAGGTGCTGAAATAGGCAATATACCAATCTTCTTGTACACTCCCCGCAACCAGGTTCAGAGGCATTTAGCCTCTTTTTTTTATTTTAAAATATTTTATATTATTTTATAAAATAGCCTAATATCAAGCGTTTTATTTAAAAATAATTTAAATTAATTTATTTTATTTTTGGTTATTTTTTGCAATTTGTTACCAAAGTTGCTACCAAAAAATATTTTTTATAACTAATGGTAGCATTTACTTGCTACCATTAGTCTTTTCAAGCAATCTTTTTTACTAGATAGCTACTCTAACCTAGTCAATTATATTTATATAACTTTCTATTTATAATTGTTCTATCCATTTATTAATTGCTTCTTCAAATTCAGTTTTTCTATATTCTTCATTATAAAATGGCAATCCCATTATTTTGTATTCATTTTCATAATTGAACATAGGATTTGTCTTTGCATTTGTAGAAATCTGTTTCATAAAATCCTCTTTCCACTTGTCTTCCTCTAAAAGATTATTTCCTTTAGGTTCAGCATATACTTGTGAAATAGAACTATTCTTGTTTTGTTTTTTAACAAATAAAAGGAAATCAGGTTCAAATCGTTTTCCATCCTCAAAACTATAAATAGCTAAGTCTGGTATTCTTTCATTTCTTACCAAATAAAACTCTAATTTTTTTTGAATCAATTTAGGTACTACATAATTTTTAAAAAACTTAATAAATAATTTTTCTTCACTTGTTCCATAATTATCATTATAAACATACCAGTCTTCTTTTGATAAATCTAATCTATATTCTTCATTTATACAATCTATCTGTGAATGACCTTTTCCTCCATTTTCTCCTAATTTTGAAAGATATATACTTTTATCTTTCAAAACTTCACGAAGACTTATTGGTTCAAATTCTTTAGTCCCCTCATATTCTTGTTTTATTTCAATAATATGATTAGCTATGTATTGTAAAGATTTGATACAAGCGTTTCTTATATCTTTTCCTGTTATTTCATCAATATAAGATATTTCAATTTCTGAATTTCCTAAGTAATCATCATTTGTCAAAAATTCTTTTAAAGAAGAAACATTTGGATACTTACTTTTAATAGAACTAAATTGTAGTTCACTATATCTTTCAGAAGCACCCTCTAAAATGTTATATTCGATATCTTTAAATTTTATTTTTTTTACTTTTTCAGTAGATATTGGCTGAACAACATTTTCGTCTTCATCTATAATACTATATATTCTACCTTGGTTATTCTTTATTTTATAATAATATACTTTAGTTTTAAACTTATCTTCTATCTCTGTTATATCATTTCTATCTTTTTGAACTCGCTTATTATGAAAAACATAGGCTTTCTTATAAAAATCTGTATCTTTAAAAGACTCTTTAATTTTATATTCTCTTTTTATTGGTTCTGAGTCTTGTAGTCCTGATTGAATTAATGCTTGTCGTAACTCAGATATATATCTAGAATCATTTCTACTATGATAATACATTGTTTCAAGGATTCTTAACTCATTATTTAAATCATTATCATACTTTCTTTTATATTTTTCTTGCTCTTCATCTATAATAAATGGACAATATCTTGCTCCCCTACCTATTAATTGAGCCTCTTTAATTGTATAATTACCAATTTTTCCAGCTCGTCCACTTCCTTGTCTTGTATCATACAATCTGACTATATCAAATAAGTTCAATACGTCCCAACCTTCATTTAACATATCAACTGTAAAAATAATTCTTATTTTATTATCTTCATCTTCTAATGAATTTACTAATAATTGATTTTCTTTGTTATTGTCTGACTTCTCATTCATTATTACAGATTTTTCTTTTGTAAATGAGCTCTTTAAACTTTGTACCAATAACTCAAAAGAATCATCTTTTCTTTTAAAATAATCTAATGCTTTGGTTAACACATCAATATTAGCTTTATATAATTCCTTGATATTCTCTTTTTCTAAAGTATCTATTTTCTTAAAAAATAAATCATAAAATTCTTTTGATTCAGTTATTCTCTGAGACTTTAGTAAAATGACTGGTTTAATATTTAATTTATTATCATTGAATAAAAACCTTCTATACTCACTTAAAACCAAAGCCATTAATGTCCTATCCCACAATTCGCTTTCAGTTGCAAAATTTTGAAAATCTTTTGTAAATCCACTCTCTCTAAAATTCTTTAATCTATAATCAAAAATAATTTTGTCCTTATATTTTGCTTCTATATTTCTATCCCTTAAATCTGCTGTTGCTGTAAATTCAAGCATTATACTTTCCTTATTTTGAGAAAATGCGTTCATAACAGAATATTCCCAACTTGCTCTATTCATTTCTTCTTCTTTCGATTCTTTTTTAGTAGCAGTATTTATGTGATGACTCTCATCAGAAATAAAAACTATTTTACTATCTTCAAAATCTCTATAAGTTAGTGAATTTTCCTTTGACATTAATAAATCAAAATGTAATTTCTGAGTTGTTGTAAAACATATTTGTATTTCATTTTCTAATTCTTTGTCAGAAAAGTTATTAACTAATCTTATTTTTATTCTATCTCCAGCATACTCAATCTTTTTATTAAACAAATACTTGTTAGATACTGAATTAATAAAATTGTCTTTTGTTTTTTCTATTATATTAGTTTGATTTACAAAAAACAAAAACTTTCTATAACCTTTAGTGTATAAATATAATATTAGTCCGGCCATTATTATTGTTTTTCCTGAGCCTGTTGCCATATGAAACAAAGTATGAATTTGTTTATTCTTATGTAAGTTCTCATTTTCAAAATATGTTATAAAATATTTAAAAGCCCTTTCTTGATAATCACGTAATATGATATTCTTAGACAACCCATTATTTATAAAGCTTGGTACATCTTTTAACATCCCTGCTTTTTCTAATACTTCTAATGTTTGATACAAATAATTATCCATTATTCTTCTCCTCTATAAAAAGATTTTGTAAAGTTTTTTTCTATATTAGAAATTTTATAATTACAGTCGTCTATATCACTATAATTAATATATAATTTATTTTTATCAACTATTTGAATTAGGGCTTCTTTTTTTTCATTTAATGATAATTTTTTAAACTCATCATTTCCAGAATTTAATTCTGTTTGTGAAATATATGAAATAATCCTTTCATCAGAATATATTTTATCTTTTAGTGCATCAATATTATTATTATCTGCATTGCTTATTTTTTTAATTAACTCCATTGCATTTTCTTTTAATTCACAGTAAATAAAAGATCCTCCTCCGCTCCAATTAACACTTTTTGATATTCCTTTATCTTCGCCATTAATTACTTCCACAAGCCTATTTGTAATTATTTCTGTTTGATTATCCATTTGTTCTATTCCAATATATTTTCTGTTCATTTTATGAGCAACTGCTAAAGTTGTTCCAGAACCGGCAAAAAAATCTAATACTATATCATTTTCGTTACTTGATGCTTTTATTATTCTTTCAAGTAATTTTTCTGGCTTTCTACTGTTAAAATTAATTTTTATATCTTTAGCACCTAAGTAGCCAGCAAAATTTTCAATATCACACCAAACGTCCTTATATGGCTTATGTGATGTTGTTCCTGATTTTTGCTTAACATCAAAAGTTAACTTGTTAAAAAATACTTTTTCTTTATTTTTTGCATAATAGAAAATACTAGAATATGAATAAATCCAATTGTTTGATAGCCACTTATTTCCTGCCACATAAGGAATAGAAGTATCCCATATAATTTCACTTCTAAAATTATTTCTTCCAAATATATCATCCATTAATACTTTTAGATAATGTGCTTCTTTATTATCTATTTGAACGTAAATACTTCCATCTTCACTTAATAATCTTTTTGCAATTTCTAATCTGTTTTTCATAAATACAAGCCATGTACTATGATTAAATCTGTCATTATATTTAAAACTATCAGTATTTGTGTTATATGGTGGATCAATTATTATTAATTTAATTTTTCCTTCATATTTTTCTAATAATGATGAAATAGCAATTAAGTTATTTCCTTTAATAATTAAATTATCTTCATTTGTAAACTTTTCAATATTTTCTTCTATACCATTTTCAGTGTATTTTTTTATATTAGTAAATACTTTAGGAGATAACATTCTTGTAATTTCATTATCTGCTATAATTTCATTATAAAAAATTTCATCTCTTTTTTGATCTTCTTTAGATTGTCCACCCTCCAATACACAATCTTTATATGGAAAATCTAAAACAACATCATCAGATTGGCTAATAAATTTTCCATTATTTGTTAGCCCTATTTTATTTGTATATCTTGTATAACTATCTGGTAAAAATTCTTTTGAATCTATAAACCAAGCAAAAGCTTGTTTATCAAAAATATAATTATCACTTACTTTAACGAAAAACTTTTCTCTTATTTTACTATTACTTAATAATAATTTTATTAAATCTTCATTCATAGTCATTACATCACTATAAACATTTACCTTTAGTAATTTTCCATCTTCAGAAACATATTTTTCGTTTTGTTTTAATACTTCTTCTACAACATCAATAATATTATTTTTCATTCTTAACCTCCATGTCTTTTTGATTTAAATAATATGCTTAAAATAATTTAAAGTAATTTCTCTTATTTTTTCATATCATGATTTCATTCTATCACATATACTATAAAAATGAAAGTTATAATCGTGGATTTACTTGGTGAATTTAATCGTATTTAAAAAAATAAACTACCTATTTGTCTAAATCCAATGGATTTGCAATCGCCTCTACTTCAAAAATAAGTATAACTTTCTTATATCACAAAAAATTTGATAGTAAAAAATCACTACCAAATTATATTTTCTCATTTTCCAAAAAATCTTTAATTTATTATAACAAAAATTAGATTCAATTTTATTTACTCAAAGTTTTAGACATTATTTTTATGTATTGTACCTGAAACCTTTGCAAGTTGAAGTAGTTTTTTAGTTAATTTTTTATAAATTCTTGTTTTTTTAATCTTTTCGCAAAATTCGACACATTTCTTATTTTCCTTCTTGTATAATAGACAAATATACTAAAGAAAAAGAGGTGATAATTTTGAAAAAAACAACTTCAACTGTAAGAAAATGTGGAACTGTTACTGTTTCTGTTTATAAAGATACTTCTTCAAATCGTCCTATATTTAAAATAAACTCTGACAATGATGAAGTTTTACCTGTTTCTTATGTAATTGAAGATACATTATATCTTTATTAAAATTTAGGCTGACTTTTGTTGGTCTTTTTTTATCTTTCCATCAAATCTTTTAAAAGTTTTATCTTATTATTAATTCCTCTTTCAATTGAACGTTTTATTATCCATTCTAAATATTGAGGTTCAGGAGAATCTTTTTCATCTAATGCTGCTAAAACAAATCTATCTCTTACACTATAATTTCTGATTATTCCTTCTGAATCTACTTGTCTAGTTAACTGATTTAATATCTCGCTCATATCCATTTCAAAATCATGTTCTTTTGCAAAGATAGTAGCAAAAGTAAGTACTGTTCTTGTATTTCCATCTCTAAAAGGATGTATTCTCCAAATTCTAGCTAAATCCCTTGAAAAATCTTGAGAAATTTCCATAATTCCTTTATTTTTCCACGTTCTAGAATTTAATATTCCTATCTCTTCTTCTAATCTTTTTTCAATATCTTCTGGTTTACTATATTCTAAACTTACCCCAGGAATAACTACTTCTCTTTTATATATAGGTATACTTCTAAATTCACCAGCCCAATCAAAGATATCTCCAAAAATATGTTTATGGATTGCTTTTAATAGATTTTTATCACATTCTTCTCTTAGTACTTCACTTGCATTAATTATTTTTACATATCCAATATCTGTTTCTGCTCGTTTTAATTCTTTATAATCAGTAATTCCTAATAAATTTTTTAAAGTACCATCTTCTAAAACATAAGGATCCTTCATTTTTACCTCTTTCTATATATATCTATTACTTTTTTTTGAACCTCTTCTAATTCCATGTTTCCATTAATATATTGTTTTACAAGTTCAATTACCTCTTTAGAAGGTATTTCATTACTTGCAATTGATATTCCAAATGCATTTTTTGCAATTTTCTTTCTTTCTTCTTTACTTGTATCTTTTATTAAATAACTCATTTCTTACCTCAAAAATCCATTTATAATTTCTTGTTCTGCCTCTTCTTCAGAAAGTCCTAATGTCATTAATTTTATTATTTGTTCTCCTGCAATCTTTCCTATTGCTGCTTCATGTATTAAATTAGCATCTATATTATTTGCTGTTACTTCTGGAGTAGCTTTAACAATAGCATTATCTTTGATTATTGCATCACATTCACTATGTGAAAAACATTTTGCATTTCCATATATTTTAGAAATAAAATATTGTTTTGACTCGTCTTCCGCTACTGACCTTGATGTAACATGTGTACTAGAATCATCTCCATTTAATTCTACGTTAAATATTGTTTTTGCAGATTGTTTACCATGTGTCATTATTTTTTCTGTTACAACAAGATTTGCTCCTTCTTCTAATACTCCTTTTGTTTCCCTTATTGTGGAATCCACTCCTTTTATCTGACTACTTTCCATTTCTAAAGAACTTCCTTTCTTTAGATAAACTTCTGTTACCGGATTTAATATTCTTTTTCCTGTTCCTTCTCCTTCTCCATAATGTTTTTCAACATATTTTACTTTAGCTCCTTCTTCTAAGAAAAATCTATGGATTCCATCATGCCTTGAGTCTTTATGATGGTCATTATGAATTCCACAACCTGCTACTATAAACACATTTGCATTTTTACCGATATAAAAATCATTATATACAACATCTTTTAGTCCACTTTCAGTAATTATTACTGGTATATGAACTAATTCGAATTTAGTATTTTCTTTAACATATATATTAATACCTGGTTTATCTGTTTTTGTTACTATATTTACATTTTCAGTTACTTTTCTTTCTATTCCTTGTCCATTTTTTCTAATGTTATATGCTCCTTCTTTTATCTTGTCAAGTTTAGTTATTTCTCCTAAAACTCCTTCATCAACACTATTTAATAAATCATCATCTAATTTTGTATCTGTCATTCTACTTTTCACCTTCTTTTTTTATTTTACAACATTTAGTAGTTGGCCTTATTTCTTCTTCTAATATCTCTTTACTGCTTCCTACTTTTTCTATTTTTCCTCTTTTCATTAAAATCACTTCATCTGCTATTTTTAAGATTCTTTCTTGATGTGAAATTATTAATGTCGTTCCTTTTACTAGCTCTCTCATGTTTTCAAAAACTTCTATTAAATTACTAAAACTCCATAAATCTATTCCAGCTTCTGGCTCATCAAATATAGTAAGTTTTGAATTTCTAAGTACTACAGTTGCTATTTCTATCCTTTTTAACTCTCCCCCAGATAAAGAACCATTTACCTCTCTATCTACATATTCATTAGCACAAAGTCCTACTTGTGATAATACTTCACAAGCCTCCTTTTTAGTTATATATCTCTTAGAAGCAATTTTAAGTAAATCATAAACAGTAATTCCCTTAAATTTTACTGGCTGTTGAAATGCAAAACTAATTCCCATTTTTGCTCTTTCATTTATTTCTAAGTTAGTTATATCTTTTCCATCAAACATAATTTTTCCTGAATCCGGTTTTTCTATTCCCATTATCATTTTAACTAGAGTTGATTTCCCTGAACCATTTGGTCCCGTTATTGCTATAAATTTATCTGTTCCTATTTTTAGATTTATATTATTTAATATTTTTTTATTATTTCTTGTAAAACATACATTTTTTAGTTCTAACATTTTATTTATATCCTCCTGTTTTAGTTGTTTTTTATCCTATTTTTAGCTGTTACTCTTAAACAATTTCTACATTTTTCATTATTTATATCGTATCCACATTCTAATTCTTCTAAATGTAAAACCTCTGTAATATATTGTTTAAGCTTTTGCGCTGTTTCTTCTGATATTGCATATTTTAGTGCTTTTGCTTCTTCTACAGCTTTCTTTTTTTCTATTTCTAATACATTTACTAAAAACATTTCTAAAATGTCCTGTTTTTTTATTATTTTTTCTGCTAATTCTGTTCCTTTTTTAGTTAATACTATTTCTCCGTAGGCTTCATATTCAAGAATACCTATTTCTTTTAAATTATTTATTCCTTTACTTACGCTTGGTTTTGTTATTTTTAATTTTTTAGCAATATCTGTTACTCTTACTTTTTCATTATTTTTTGATAATAAATATATGGTTTTTAAATATTCTTCTTGAGAATTTGTTAGTTTCATATCTCTCTCCTTTTTGTTAGCCTGCACTAACATTTTACTATCTATTCTTCCTTTTGTCAAGAAAAAAATATCTATTCCAAAATTTTAGTTCTCTTTTGTTTTATATTTCTATTAAATTTTTTATTTGTTCATATTTACTGTCTCCTATTCCACTTACTTCTTTTATTTCTTCTATTGATTTAAAATTCCCTTTTTCTTCTCTATAACTTATTATTTTGTTTGCTGTTGATTCACCTATTCCTGGCAGAGTATCTAACTCTTCTTTAGTTGCTGTATTTATATTTACTTTATTATTTTTCTTACGTGTATTACTACCATTATTATAAATATCTAAATTTGTATCTTTACTAACACTATCATTTGTATTTTCTCTTTGTTTTTCTACTTCCTCTTTAGTCGGTATATATATCTTCATTCCATCTTCTAAAATTGTAGCTAAATTAACATCTTTCATATAAGCATCTTCAGTTACTCCACCAACCATTTCAATTGCATCTGCTATTCTTGATTTTTCTTTTAGTTCTACTATACCTTCATTTCTTACTGCCCCTGATACATGTACCACTATTTTTGTCGTTTCTTCTTCAATTTTGTTACTTTCTTCTATTTTATTTTCTTCTACTTCTAAATTTTGTTCTTCAATATTAAATTGATCATTTATTTTTATTGTATATGTATAATAAGCAATTCCTAATGTTATAATTATTATAATAAATAATACTATTTTTTGTTTTTTATTAATATATTTCATAATACCATCCTTTCTTTTTATAAATTTTAATATTTTCTTATACTTTTGTTTTTTACTTTACAATTAATTTAGTTTGTTTTCTATTGAAAATTTTGTCGAATTATTGTATATTATTTAGGTAAATTAAGGAGAATAGAAATGAAATTTAGAAAACCTTTTATCATTTTAACTTTTATATTTTTAATAGTTTTTTCAAATACATATATTAATATAACTAATGCATCAGATGCTCCTATTATTGATACAGGTAGCATTTATTTAATGGATAGTAGGACAACTAGACCACTTTATACTAAAGATGCAAGTACTAGAATGTATCCAGCAAGTACTACTAAAATTATGACTGCAATACTTACACTTGAAAACTGTAATCTAGATGAGGTAGCAACAGCTAGTTTTAATGCAGTATCAAATATTCCAGAAGGTTATTCTATAGCTGATATTCAAATAGGTGAACAATTAACTATAGAGCAACTATTAGAACTCTTACTTGTATATTCAGCAAATGATGCAGCAAATGTATTAGCTGAATATGTTGGTGGTTCTATAGATAGCTTTGTTAGTATGATGAATACTAAACTAAATGAATTAGGGTTAGTAGACTCTCATTTTACTAATGCTTATGGATTACACGACGAAAACCATTATACAACAGCTCATGATTTAGCTTTTCTTATGAAATATTGCTTGCAAAATGATACCTTTAGAAAGATAAGTGGGCAAGCTTCTTGTGCAATTCCTGCAACTAATATGTGGGGACCAAGAAAATATGATTCTACAAACCAACTTGTAATTGCTGATAATCAATACTATTATCAATATGTTTTTTCTGGTAAGACTGGTTTTACAACCCAAGCAAAGCATTGCTTAGTCACTGCTGCTTATAATAATGGTTTAGAATTAATTTGTGTTGTTCTTGGAAATGATGATAGATTTAATGTTACACGTTCACTTTACGAATATGCTTTTTCTAATTATGAATTAAAAAATGTTATTAATAAAAATGATGTAGTAACTAATATAACTGTAAATGGAGCTTCAAATAAAACTAGGAACTTGGATGTATTAATTTCTGAAACAATACCTGCATTAGTTGAAAGAAATACTTCACTTGAATTAACACCTATAATTGATTTTAATAATAATATCTCTGCTCCAATATCACAAGGAGATATTCTTGGTAAGGTTACATACTCTATAAATGGAGTAAACTATACTACAAATTTAATTGCATCACATGATGTTGAAAAGTCTAATGTTATATATTATCTTGCATCTGGACTTGTAATTTTAATTATTATAGTAATAATCTCTTTAATTATTATTTATAAGAAAAACGATAAGATTATCGAAGAATAAAAATATTAAATTATAAAAACAAAATATAAAAATATATGAAACAAATCTTTTATTATAAAGATAAGTTATCTTATTAGATAACTTATCTTTATTTCATTTAATTATAATCTCTTCCTAGAATAACTGTTACATCAACCTTACTAGAACTTGAGCTACTATCTTGAATAGTTCCAGTATTAAGTACTTGCTCAATACCTTCTAAAACAGCATCTCCTATGTTCTTTTTATTCATTATAACTGTTTTTGTAGTTGTATTTGTACTTCCTGTTCTTGTTACATTGTATCCTGCTTCTTTTAACGCATCTACTGCTTCTTGTAAATTACTACTTGTTCCAGTTCCATTTATTACTTCTACTTTTATTTCTGATTTATTTTTTGTAGAAATTGTACTTGATGCTGAATTTTCTTCACTAGTTGTATCACTTTCAGCAGATGTTTCTTCTTTGTCTCTATCATAAAATAATTCTTGTATTAATGTTGCTGTTTCCTCTTTATCATGAATATATACCCATGTTCCTGCATCATTTTTGTTTGTACTTACTCCTGGTAATGTCGCAGTTAACAAATTCTCTGTATTAAATTCTACTGCATATGGTATATAATCTTTTATTGCATTAAAGTCAATATTTGTTATTACATTTTCTTCTGCTACGTCTAATATTTCGCCTATTTTAAATATATTTTCTACTCTAGCTGTTTGTTTTATTACTGTCATTATAAACTCTCTTTGTGTTCTCATTCTTCCTAAGTCATTATCTCCATACTCTTCTGGATATGATGTACCGTCATTATTATGTCTGAAACGTACTAATTGTTCTGCCTTATCTCCATCAAGTACTTGTTCTCCTGCCTTTAAGTGAATGTGTAAATCTTGAGATGTATCATCGTAATCCATATCTATAGGAACATTAAATGTAACTCCTCCAATTGCATCAACTAATTTAATAAATCCTTCTGTTTTTACTATTGCATAATATTGTAAGCCTAGATTTGTTATATCATTTACTGCATCTAAAACTTCATTAGGATCTTTATTTCTACTATATATTGAATTGATTTTTTGGTATGCTGTTGCTTTTGAAGGATTCTTTCCTGTATATGTATCTCTTGGTATAGATAACAATGTTGCTTTTTGTGTGTTAGGATTGTATGACGCAACCATTATTGTATCTGTAAGAAGCGCTCCTTCTTCATCAGTACTTATACCTAGTATTAAACATCTAAATTCATCTAATTCTTTTAGTGTTTCCTCATTATGTCCTACAGCTGTTGCTAATATTCCTGTTAATCCTCCTCCATTTTGATGTACTCTATATGCTAAAACTCCTCCTGCAATTATTAATATTAATAAAATTATTAATATTACTTTTTTCCATTTTTTCTTTTTTCTTTTTATATTTGGATTTTGCTTTGTTTTTGTTGTTTTCTTTGCATTCCCCTTTTTATTTTCTCTTTTGTTTTTATTATTTTCTTTCAAAATTCTCAACTCCTAAAAATTTTCATGATAAAAGTATAGCAAAATTTATTGCATAATGCAACAAATATAGACATTTTTTTAGAAAAATACGTTCAATATATTATATTCCATCATCGCTTTTGCTAAGTGTGTTTCATTTATACTTTTGCTTAAATTTCCTTGTGGATTAAATGTTATTATTAATCCAACTACTAACAACACTACATAAGTTATAAGCACCCCTCTTAATAATCCATAAATAATTCCTCCAGCTTTATTTACTTGTTTTAGAATTGGTAATTCTGCAACCCAGTTTGCTATTGCACTTATAAATACTAAAGCTATTCTTAATATTATAAATAATATTATGATTGTTACACCATATATTATATTTATAGACAAACTTCTTGATGTCTCTTGGATTGCTCCACTTTGAATATCTCCGATTATACTATTTGTCACTATTTGTGTATCATCATTTTCTATTACTTCTTCTAATTTTGTTTCTATATTTTCTTGTAAATTTTCATCTATTTCCGTCGTATTCATTATTAAACTTCCTATTGGCCTATATAAAATAAGTGCAACAATCAAAGCAGTTATAAATGCAACTAGATGTATTCCTAGTGATACTAAACCTTTTTTATATCCTAAAAATACTGATACTAAAATAAATAAAATAATAACACCATCAATTATAATTCCCATAATAAACTTGTATGATATATTTAATAACTAAATAACCATACGACTCCTTTCTTTATTTTTTAATATTTAATATAATCTATATGTGATAACTGTGGACTTTTTATAACTTATATAGCTTTGACTATTCAGAGGAGTTTACTGCCACAGTTTCGTTTTTAATTGTTTATTGGTTGGATAAGCCATAGTTTTAATCTATGAGTTTTTAT
>CALXAY010000040.1 GCA_944386415.1 uncultured Clostridia bacterium
CGCAACTTAATTATATATGATTTGAATCACTTATTCAATTTTTATTATTTTTGTTTCACATCAATTGTAACACTACAATTTGTTTAAAAAACTGTTATTCTAAGAATATTATATGAAAAATTATAAATAAATATTACAAAAAAATGATAAAATCGTAAAAAAAGAATAAAATAAGAAGGGGTAAATTATGGAACAAATATTACCAATTATAATATGTTTAGTAATACCTTTTTTAGGAACCACATTTGGGTCTGGAATGGTATTTTTTATGAAAAATAAAATAAATCCAAAGTTTCAAAAATTGCTTTTGGGATTTGCTTCAGGGGTAATGATGGCTGTTTCTATATGGTCATTGTTGTTGCCATCAATGGATATGGCTGTAGAACAAGGAATAATAAAATGGCTTCCGGCTCTTGTTGGTTTTTTATTAGGAATAGGATTTTTGCTAATTTTAGATACAATAATACCTCATTTACATTTAAATAGTAAAAAGCCTGAAGGAGTAAGATCAAAATTAAAAAATGAAATAATGTTAGTCTTAGCAGTTACACTTCATAATATTCCAGAAGGAATGGCAGTGGGTGTTGTGCTTGCAGGAGCGGTAAATGGAAGTGTTGGACTTACAATGGCTGGAGCAATAGCTTTGGCTGTAGGAATAGCACTACAGAATTTTCCAGAAGGAGCTATTATTTCAATGCCATTAGAAGCAGAAGGAAAGTCAAAAGGAAAAGCATTTTTTTATGGAATGTTATCAGGAGCCGTTGAACCAATTGCAGCAATAGCTACAATATTATTAACAGGACTAGTAACACCAATACTTCCATACTTATTATCATTTGCAGCAGGAGCAATGATATATGTAGTTGTTGAAGAATTAATACCAGAATCTCAAGAAGGTGAACATTCAAATATTGGAACAATTGGAGTAGCACTTGGTTTTGCTTTAATGATGGTTTTAGATATAACTTTCGGATAATTATTAAAATAGCTATACAAAATATAAAAACAATGATATAATTCAAAATGAAAAAGGAGGAATTTAGTGTGAAAAATGAATTAGTTATTAAGAAATGTAAATCATGTGGAGCAATTGTAAAGGTAATTGAAGATTGCAATTGTAATGGATGTGGAATTGTATGTTGCAATGAACCAATGGAAAAATTAGTTCCAAATTCAGTAGACGCAGCCGTTGAAAAGCATGTACCTACTTACGAAAAAGTGGATGATGAATTGTTAGTTAAAGTAAATCATGTTATGGAAAAGGAACATTATATAGAATGGATTAGTCTAGTAAAAGAAAATAAAGAAATAACAGTAAAATTATATCCAGAGCAATCAGCAGAAGTGAGATTTCCTTACATAAAGGGAGCAACTATTTATGCATATTGTAATAAACATGGATTATGGAAAAAAGAAGTAGAGGAATAATTAATAATTTATTAAATATAATCTACTAAGTGTTTTTAATATGGAGGAAAGATGGAAATACTATTTGCAACAACAAATCCAGCTAAAATCAAAAGTTATAAAGAAAAATTAGAAGAGCATGGGATTAAAGTTTTAACATTAAAAGATTTAGGATTAAATATTGATGTGGAAGAGACAGGAAAGACAGCAATAGAAAATGCTAGTATAAAAGCTAAGACTTATGGAAAAATAGCAAAAAAGATAACAATAGGAATTGATACAAATTTGTTTTTTGAAAATGTGCCAGAAAATAAGCAACCAGGAACGCATGTAAGAAGAGTAAATGGAAGAACTCTTACAGATGAGGAAATGATTGAGTATTATAAAAATCTAGCAAAAGAATATGGAGGAAAACTTATAGCAAGATGGGTAAATGGGGTAGCTATATACAATGGTAAAGAAACAAAGACATATAGTTTTGCTAAAAATAAGTTTTATTTGGTAGATACTGAATCAAAAAAAAGACATCCAGGATATCCTTTGGATTCAATAAGTATTATTCCTGAATTTAATAAATATTTAACAGATTTGACCGAGAAAGAAATGGAAATAAGAGCAAAAATACAAAATGAAAACAATAAAGAAAATGCAGTAGATGTTATTTGCAAAATTTTAAAAAATATGTAAAGGAAAAGATTTATAATGGATTATGTTTTTACTTTTATAGAAGGATTTGCAAGCTTTATTTCACCATGTATTTTACCTATGATACCAATTTATATATCATATTT
Source organism: uncultured Clostridia bacterium (assembly GCA_944386415.1). Taxonomy (GTDB): domain Bacteria; phylum Bacillota; class Clostridia; order TANB77; family CAG-508; genus CAG-269. The sequence goes on from CALXAY010000040.1 coordinate 2,199, forward strand.
TATTGGTGAAGATAATAAAAAAGTATCAAAAGCTATAATAAATTCTATAGGATTTGTATCAGGATTTACAATTGTTTTTATACTTTTATCAATATTTGCAAGTAGTTTTGGTGGAATAATTAGTAATAATATAAAATATGTTAAAATAGCATTTGGTATTATAATAATATTACTTGGATTAAACTATATGGAACTAATAAATATAAAATTCCTAAATAAAACAAAAGGTGTTAATAAAAAGACAAAAGACTTAAATTTTATAAAAGCTATGATTTTTGGAATGTTGTTTTCAATTAGTTGGACACCATGTATAGGAACGTTTTTAGCTTCAGCACTGCTTATAATTGCGAAAAATCAGGATATTGTAAAAGGTGTACTTTTAATGCTTGTATATTCAATAGGATTAGGGATACCATTTATAATATCAGCGGCATTATTAGAAAAATTAAAAGAAGTATTTAATTTTGTAAAGAAACATTATGATATAATAAAGAAAGTTTCTGGTATAATATTAATAATTATGGGAATTTATATGATATTATTTTAAAGGAGAACTTATGAAAAATAAAATATTATGGTTTATAATTTTTGCTTTACTTGTAATAGCTATAGTGGTCGCAAGTATTTTTATAAACAAAAAGGGAACAGAAGTTATACAAGGAGAAAGTAAGCAAACAAATATAATAAATGAAAATAATGAAAGTAAGGAGGAAGAAAGTATGAATGTTATTAAAGTAAATGATAGTACTTTTGAACAAGAAGTATTAAATAGTAATATACCAGTATTAATAGATTTTTATGCAGATTGGTGTGGACCATGTAAAATGTTATCACCAACAGTAGATGAAGTTGCTTCAGAAAATGATGATATTAAAGTTGTAAAAATAGATGTGGATGAATCACAAGAAGTCGCAATTAAATATCAAATAATGTCAATACCTACATTGGTTGTTATAAAAAACGGAAAGGAAGTTAATCGTTCTGTAGGAGTAATTGATAAAGAAGAAATTTTAAGTATGATAAAATAGAAATAACAAGATAAATTAGTTTTTGAATGAATTTCTCTAAGCTAATTTATCTTATATTTTTAGGGGTGAAAAAGATGAAAGTTGTAATAGTAGGTGGAGTAGCAGGAGGAGCAACAACAGCGGCAAGACTAAGAAGATTAGATGAAAATGCTAAAATAATAATGATAGATAAAGGAAATAACATATCATTTGCAAACTGTGGTCTTCCATATTATGTAGGAGATGTAATAAAAGATAAAGAAAAATTATTACTACAAACGCCAGAGGCATTTAATAATAGATTTAAAATAGATGTAAGGGTAAGACAAGAAGTTATTAAAATAAAAAAAGAAGAGAAAAAGGTAGTAATAAAGAAAATAGATACAGGAGAAGAATACGAAGAAAGTTATGATAAACTAGTCTTATCACCTGGAGCAGAGCCAATTAATCCGTTTATAGACTTAAAAAGTGATAAAATAAAAACATTAAGAACAGTAGAAGATTCTATAGAAATAAAAGAATATATAAAGAATAATCATATAAAAGACGTAACAATTGTTGGTGGTGGTTATATAGGCGTTGAAATGGCGGAAAATCTAAAACATTATAAAGATTTGAATATAACAATTCTGCAAAGTGGTTCACATTTAATTAATCCTTTAGATATTGATATGTCTGGATTTGTGCATAATGAACTTAAGAAACATGGAATAAAAATTATATTAAATAATGCAGTAGAAAATATAAAAGATGGTGAAAAATTAGAAATTATTTTACAAGATGGAAAAATAAAATCTGACTTTGTTATTCTTTGTATTGGAGTAAAACCAGAAAATAAACTTGTAATTGATTCAAACTTAAAAACAAGACTAAAAAATAAATCAATAAGTGTAAATGAATATATGCAAACTGAAAATGAAGATATATATGCTTTAGGAGATGCAGTAAGTGTTACAAATTCTATTACTGAAAATATCAGTTATACACCTTTAGCAGGGCCAGCAAATAGACAAGCAAGGGTGGTTGCAAATAATATAGTAGGAAAAACTACATCTTATGAAGGAACTATTGGAAGTAGTATAATAAAAATTTTTGATTATAATCTAGCAATGATAGGATTAAATGAAAAACTATGTAAAGCTAATAATTTAGAATATAAATCAATTATAATTTCTCAAAATTCACATGCTAGTTATTATCCTGGAGCTAAAATGATTACAATAAAAGCTTTATATAACAAAACTAGTGGACAAATTTATGGAGCAGAAGTTTGGGGACAAGAAGGAGTGGATAAAATAGGTGATATTTTAGCTGTAGCAATAAAGATGAAAATGACAGCATATGACTTAGAAAAATTAGAACTATGTTATGCACCACCATTTTCATCAGCTAAAAGTCCTGTAAATATATTAGGAAATAGTATAGTAAATCAAATTGAAAATTTGGTCTCCACAGTCAGTTGGGAAGAGGTAGAAAATTTAAAAAGAAAAGATAATATTAATGTTTTAGATGTTAGAACTGATGAAGAGTATAAAATGGGATCATACGAAAATTCTATTCATATTCCATTAGATGATTTAAGAAATAGATTAGATGAGCTAGATAAATCTAAGAAATATTTAGTTTATTGTAGAACAGGTCTTAGAAGTTATATTGCTTGTAGAATTTTGATTCAGAATGGATTTGATGTTCAAAATATTACAGGAGGATATTACTTATATTCTATAAATAGTAAAACATAAATGTATACTAAAAAAATATATAAAAATAGAGAAAATCTAATAATAAAAAAGGAAAATGAAAAATGAGTGTTGAAAAAAATAATGAAATAACAGTAAAAGTAAATAAAGACTTTGATGAAGTAATAAAAATTCTAATAAATAGTGAATTTAAAATCACTGATGAATTTTCATGTGAGGATACGTATTTTGTACCAAAAGAAATAGACATTAATAAAATGCCTATAAGAGATATAATAAAAAATGCTGTAATAATAAGAAGTGTTAGAAAAGATAAAGTATTGGTTTTTAAAAAAAAGGAAATAGATAAAGATGGTAATATAATCTCACAAGAGAAGATAGAGTGTGATATTTTAAATATTGAGGATGCAAAGAAGTTTATAAAAGCAATTGGATACAAAGAAATTATGGAAATTGCAGAAGAAGATGTATGTTACAGTAAAAATGGATTAGCTTTAATATTAAAAAATATAAGAAATGGAGATAATTTAATAGAAGTAGAAACCAAGGAAAAAGAAGGATTAAAGACAATAGAAGATTTAAAAAAGAAAATATTAGAATTAAACTTACCAATTGATACAAGTAATTTTTTTGTTAAAAAAGCAGAAATAGAACTAGAAAAAGCAATAAAAAGACTTAAGTAACAATAAATAAAAAAATAACAAATCCATTCAAAAATAGAAATTTTCTAAGAAATGTGAAAACTTTGTGAATTTTAGCACTCTAGTATTGACTTTGCTAAAAAAAGATATATAATATAACTGTAAAAAGAAAAAAGATAAAAGTACTTTTAATCTAAATTAAAAATATGTGCTACCAACAAAATGGTGTCAACACATAAAATTAAAAAAGGAGTTGATTATTATGATGATGATACCAAGAAGACATGATTTTGATTTATGGGATGAAATGTTTAGAGATCCATTTTTCACAGAAGGTGAAAGTAAATTAATGAAAACAGACATAAAAGAGAAAAAAGACAGATACTTAATTGATATTGACTTACCAGGATATGAAAAAGAAGGAATAAAAATTGAAATACAAGAGGGATATTTAACAGTACATGCAAAAGTAGATAAAGAAGACGATAAAGAAAAAGGAAAATATGTACGCAAAGAAAGATATACTGGAGAATGTTCAAGAAGTTTCTATGTTGGAGATAATGTTAAAGAAGAAGATATAAAAGCTAAATTCAATAATGGAACTTTGACTCTTGAAATTCCTAAGAAAGAAGATAAAAAAGAACTTCCAGAAAAGAGATATATTCCAATTGAATAGTATAAAGCTAGAAACATCTGTATATTAGAAATAATATACAGGTGTATTTTTTTATATTGTGAATTTTACATGAAAAAAATCTAAAAAAGTTTTAAAAAATAATATTTATGTTATAATAAAAACCATGAAAAGTTTTAATTATAATAATATTAATAAAGAAAATAATTTAATAAAAAAGGTAGCAAAGACTTTTAACGAAAATCCTAAAAAAGTAAGAAATTTTATTATTGCAGTTATAGTTTTAATAATAATATCAATAGGAGTTCAGATGATTATTGAGGAAAGTAAAAAGCAAAAATATGTAGAATATGATGGTGAAAACTTAAATGAAGCTAAATATCCAGGGTATAAGGAATTAATAGATAATTTATTAAAAGAACATCCTAATTGGACTTTTACTTTATTTTATACAAAGTTAGATTGGAATGAAGTAATTGAAAACGAAGGACATTCTGATACAAGACTATATCCACTTAATTTAATTCCAGAGTCAAATGATTATAAAGAAGATTGGAGATGTGAGATAGATATAAATAAGAGATTTGATAATGGAACTTGGATGTGTGCTTCTGATAAAGCAATAGAATATAAAATGGATCCTAGAAATATTTTAAATGATGATAATATATTCCAATTTAAAGAGCTAAACTATGTTGAAGGGGCTCAGACAGAAGAAGGTTTAAAAGAAATTACAGAAGGAACTTTCTTAGAAGGTGATAATATTTCAGATGCTTTAATAGAAGCGGGTAGAAATTCTAATTTAGATCCATATTTTATAGCTTCAAGATTAATACAAGAACAAGGAAGAAGTGGAACCACATTATCTAAAGGATATGAATATAATGGAGCAATAGTTTATAATCCTTTTAACATAAATGCTATAGGAAATTCAAGAGATGAAATTTTAGAAAGTGCAGCAAGTTATGCATATGAAGAAGGTTGGGATAGTTTAGAAAAAGCAATTATTTGTGGAATAGAGTTTATGAAAGAAGGATATATAAACAAAGGACAAAATACTTTGTATCTACAAAAGTTTGATGTTGTAAAACAAGAAGGTCTATATGAGCATCAGTATATGCAAAATTTACTTGCTCCAACTTCTGAAGGTAAAAATATGAAGACTATTTATGAAACATCTGATACAGTAAATTCAAAACTTAACTTTATTATTCCTCTATATGAAAATATGCCAGAAGAGATTTCAGAAGAATAAAAAATTAAAAATAGTAAAAAAGAAGTATAATAGTAAAACAAAAAAGAAAAAATTAAAATATATTGCTATAAAATATTTCAAATGATAAAATAGTAAAAAAAGAAAGGAGAGAAGCATATGAAATTAGAAAATAAAATTGCTATAGTAACAGGTGGAGCCATGGGTAATGGGTTAGGAATTGTAAAGACATTTTTAAAATATGGAGCTAAAGTTATAATATTTGATTATTCAGATAAAATAGAGGAAACAGTAAATAGTTTAAGACAAGAAGGTAAAGAAGTAGAAGGCTATTTAGTAGATATCAGAGATAGAGAAAAGATAAAAGAATGTGTAGAAAAGGTTGTAGAAAAATATAACAAAATAGATATTTTAGTAAATAATGCAGGAGTTGCAAAATTAACCCCATTTTTAGAAACTTCTGATGAAATAAGGGATTTCCATTTTGATATTAATATTAAAGGAGCTTGGAATATGACTAAAGAAGTTCTACCTTATATACCAAATGGTGGAGCAATTGTAAATCTTTCTTCTGTAACAGGGCCAATGGTTGCAGATACAGGAGAAGTTGCGTATGCTACAACAAAGGCAGCATTATATGGATTTACAAAAGGATTAGCCGCGGAAGTTGTAAGTAATGGGATAAGAGTAAATGCAATACTTCCAGGATATATTATGACACCTATGGTCGAAGGTATTGCAAAAGATTCTGATATGAGTAATCCAGATTCAGTTGTAAAAGGTATTGCAGATGGTATTCCTATGGGTAGATTAGGAACAATAGAAGAGTTAGGAGAGCTTGCAGCATTTCTAGCAAGTGAAGAGTCGTCTTATATAACAGGACAAGGTTTTGTAATAGATGGTGGTTCTACTCTTCCAGAGACTATGAGTGTAGGAGTGTAAGTTATGGTTTTATTTATTGAATATCCAAAGTGTTCAACTTGTAAGAAGGCTAAAAAATGGCTAGTTGATAATAACATAGAGTTCAAGGATAGAAATATAGTAGAGAATACACCAACTGAAAAAGAATTAAAAAAATGGATTACTGATAGTAAAAAAGACATAAAGAAGTTTTTTAATACTAGTGGATTGAAATATAAAGAACTTAATTTAAAAGAAAAGTTACCAAATATGACAGATAATGAAAAGCTAAAGCTTTTATCTAGTGATGGCATGTTAATTAAAAGGCCACTTCTTATTACTGATAACAAGATACTTTCAGGCTTTAGAGAAAAAGAGTGGGAAGATATTTTTAAAACTTAAAAATAAACCTATATTAGTAAAAGAAATAAAAAAATTAAAATTATAAATAATAAGAAAGCTCCTAGAATAGGAGCTTTCTTGAGTAAAAAGAAAAATATAATAATTAATTTCTTTTGAATTTTTCAAATTTTCTTACTAATATAATTATTAACAATAAAATAAATATTGTTATAATAATCCAAATGATTGAGTTTGTACCAGTTGGAGGAATTATTGTTACTGCTTCTGATTCAACTAATCTTTGAAGGTCTGTTGGAGAATTTTGTCCTACACCATAAGATGATGTGCCTGACAATGCTGTATTTACAAAAGTAGTTTCATCGTTATTTGATATTATTTTTGATAATACAATTTTTTTGCTAAAGTCAGAAGGCATAGAACCTCCGGCTGAGAATGTAGCTGTAACTTCTCCATCTCCTGTACTTTTCCAACCAACTTCTTCATTTGTTCTATCTTCCGTTAATAACTTAGAATTAGAATCATAAGTAAGACCGCTACGACCAAAATAATCAGTTATTGACGCTCCTGTTAAACCATTCATGGCAGATGCTGTGATTTCGTATTCTATTTCTATTTTAGATCCATAAACTAATTCATTATCAATTATTAAATATATATTATCTAATATTTGCACACCACTAGTTTCTGTGGTAGATAGTAAAGGATTATTATATAATGTTAATTGATCTACTATATCATTATATATTTGACCGAGAATTATTAAATAAGTATATTGAGTCATTAAAAGAATAATTATATGAATAATATTCTAATCCGTTTTTAAAAACTTTATCATCTGTACCATTTGGGAATATTCCAAAAACAAAAGCCATATTAATCTCTGTAAAGTTTTTTAACATTGTGTAAGTTTTTTGACAATCTTCATCAGATAAATTAAAACCATCTGATATAACAACTACAGATTGTAAAATATCTGATTCAGTTGCTAAATTAACATCCATATTTTTATTAGCTAATTCAACAGCTTGCTCTAAGTTACCGAAATGAAGATAAATTATCTAATTCATTTTGTATAGTTGAAAAATCACTTGCGTAATTTTTTAATTGATAATTGAAATCATCAGAATTAGTATAATTTTTATAGTTATTATCAAAACCTATAATACCTATATTTAATTTGCTTGTGTCATTCTTGTAAAAATTAGCAAAATTCCCAATTGCATTTTCTATAATTGATTTTTCAGCATTTAAATCGCTAGTATCAGTATCTACAATAAAGATTAATTCTAATTTCTTAGCATTTTGAATTTGTACATTATCCAAAGTTCCATCTGGAGAAACTACATCTTTTTCATCAACAGTAAATTCATGAAGAATTTGACCGTTTTGCAAAGTTAATCTAACAGCTGTAACCCTATTATCTGCTCTCACAGTATTACATATAGCATAACTATTAGAGGATAACAAAATATTCAAAATTATAAAAATTGCTAAAATCAATTTTACAAATTTTCTCATAATACTTTTCCTTTACTATTATTATTTTTTATTCTACTATTAAAACACATCTAAAGCCATGATCTTCTCCTGAGTGACCGCTATGAATTGAATATGAAAATAGTCCTGAGAAGTCACCTTCACTAAAAGTTCCACCTCTTAAAAAGAATGGAGATTTTTTTGTTAAGTAATAAGAGGTTTCGCCATCCCAACTTTCATAAGAACCAATACCAGATGAAGTTTCAATTGTTGCATCACCGTAAATATTCTTGTTAGAATCATAAATTGTTTTATTGTTTTCAGAACTAAAAATTGTAAAATATTTATTACTTTGACTTTCAGTTCCAAAATTTATTAAATAAGCTTTATTTTCTGTATCCATATCACCTAAATATCCAGCAACGTATTCTGCAACTCCGCCAGCCATGTCAAATATACCATATTCATTTCCAGTTGTGCTTGCTAGACCGCCATTTTTGGAATACCAAATAAAAGATTTATCATTATAGTTTTCAATATTTCCTGAATATTCAACATCATTAACCATATAGTCATCTATAAAACTAGAATATCCTGTAATAGTTTTTACCGAATTAACATTTGTTATATTTATGTTATTTATAGAAATAGGTGTTGAGTTTCTTCCATAAGCACTATATGCTAAGTAAGCTACAGCTCCCCATTCACTATTTTTCATCAAATGAATATCCTCATTTTCGTTATTTATACCATAAGGATTATTATTAGAATTTAAATTTCTACAAAGTAAATATATTTCTCCAATATCTAAATTGTTATAAGAAAATGCACCACCTATGAACGTAGGATACTTCATTTTGGTTTCATTTTTTCTTATTTCACCATATATATTTTTTCCTAAAGTTGCTTCATGAAAAACTTCTGTGTCTTGCGTTTGGATATTACTAGTTGAGGTATTTTCTATTCCAGCATAACCAGCTTCAAATTTAGAAACCCATATACCAGTAAGCTCTTTATCCCATTCACCATTTTGATAACCAGTATTTTCACCATTTTTAAAAGCAGGATGTACTTTGTAACCATTTTTTGTTACATCTTGATTATCTTTATCTAGATTTGTAGTACCTTTTAAAAATTTTATTTCAATATTTCCACCTTTTTCTTTATGTTCATCATCATTGTAATTTATTTTGTAAGCAAATCTAGGTATCCAAACCCATTGACTACCATCTTTAGTTTGTGCATTAGCCCATTTACTAGTTCCACCTTGTATAGTTGTTGATTCTTGTTGTTCATAACTATACCAATCATCGTTAACATCTACAATAGTAGATTCACCTTTTTTATTAAAAACTATGGGAGACATTCCAGTAGATAATTTTGGAGAATTTACTAATTTTACTTTGTTCCATTCGTTTATATTGTTTACATTAGAAAAACTATTTTTAAATATAATAGCTAATATTGTGATGATAGCTATTATAACTAATAGTGTAATAAATATAATTTTTTTATTTTTTTTCATATAAATCAAATCCTTTTTAAAAATAATTTAATTAGAAATTTTCATCATGAATTTAATATAAAAACAAAAAATTTAAAACATACAAAACTCTATATTAATTATATATTAGAAGAAGAAAGATGTCAATAATTCAACTTTAAAAATTGCTTATAAATAAAATAACCTATAGAATGAAATGATTAAAAATACAAAAAATAAAGACATAAAATAAGTGTTATTAAATATTTCTAATAAGCATTATAAAATGTTTAATAAAATTTAGAGTTTCAATTATTTCATCTTCTGAATAGTTTTGAAGTAATTCCTTTGTTTTATCAATACATTTATCATCAAGTCCATAAAGAATGTAATCAGCAGAATGTCCACTTAGATTTCTTAATTTTTTTAGACTTCTATATACTAAATTTCCTTTCCCGTCTTCTACTAACCCCAAAAATTGACTAGATATACCTATTTCTTTGGCTAGCTCAGTTTTATTCATGTGTAGTTCATTTTCTCTTATGTCTCTTATTCTTTTTCCTCTTTTTTCTTGTTCCATTTTTTCTAATTCGTTATTATTGTTATCACTTTTTTTCATAATAAATACCTCATTTATTTTTTTCTATTTTATAAAATAAAAAATACAAATAGATAGTTAAAAATAATAAATAAATGTAGAAATTTGATGGGGTTTATGGTATATTGTAAGATATATAAAACTAAAGGAGGCGTTTAGAATTGACAAAGCCTATGAAAATTTTAATTGTAGAAGATGATATTAATGATTGTAATAATTTTATTAATTGTATTAAGAAAAGAGATGACTTTGAACTAGTTGCTGTAACAGATTCTGATGTAGATGCATTAAAATATGTAAAACTAAAACATCCGGAAGGAATTGTATTAGATTTAGAATTAAACAATAGTAAAAGTGGTAGCACAAATTCTTTAGAGTTTTTATCAAACTTGAAGAAACTAAATTTGAGTTATGAACCAATTGTTATTGTAACAACTCATGTATATTCAAAGAAAACTTATGAAATTCTTCATAGAGAAGGAGTTGATTTAATTCTATACAAAGACCATCCTAAGTATTCTTGTGATAATGTTTTAAATAACTTTCTAATGTATAGAAATGTTTCTTCAGATAATCAACCTAAAACAATTTCTGAAGAAATAGAAGATAATGAAAATAAAATTTCAGATTTAATTAATCATGAATTAGATTTGATTGGCGTAACTTCAAAACTTAAAGGAAGAAAATATATTCATGATGCTATTTTATATTTGATAGAAAATGAGAATAGCAATATTAATGTTATTCAATATTTAACAAAGATTCATAAGAAATCTGGAAATACAATTACAAATGGTATTCAAAATGCAATTATTCATGCATGGAGAGTTTCATCAATTGAAGATTTAGAAACTTATTATACTGCTAAAGTTAATTATGAAACAGGTGTACCAACACCTATGGAGTTTATATACTATTATGTAGATAAGATAAAGAAATTGATCTAGTATTCAAGAAATACTAGATTTTTTTATTTTTCACCATCTTTTCTCATTACGAAATACCATCTATCCAAGCCTACTTGGATGGTATTTTTTTTATAACAAAAAGAAACAAAAATACCAAAGAGAAAAGGTGGTGATGAGAGTGGACTGGTACGATGTTTTTTTAAAATGGCTTAGTTTATGGTTATAATAAAGGGATATAAAAGATAGTCAAGGAAGAAATATTCTTCTATTGATTATCTTTTTCTTTTTATATATAATTAATAAAAAAGAAAGAGGATAAGTATGGAATTTATAATGCAAAAGGAAAGTATAGCAGTTATTACTGATTTAATAAAATTGTATATTATTAATTTATTTACTTATTACATGGACTTTAGATTGATGAATATTAAAATAGAAAAAAGTAAAAGAGAAAAAATATGCATTATATTAACAATAATGCTATTGACGATTATTAGTAAAGTTATTAAAGAATATGTAGAATTTTTATCTAGCATAGTAAGTATGATTCTTTTTATTGGTATATTATTTTCTATAAATAGTAAAAACAATATAGGGCATTCATTGATAGTAACAATACTATCTTTAGCTATAAATTACATAATTTATGTAGTAAGTGTATCTTTTGGATTCTTTATATTTTTTATTTTTAATATAGAAAATGAATATATTAATGTAATAGTAATATTAACAATATATACTATATTGTTCTTTTACTTTTTAAAAATAAAAAGATTTGAAAAAGGATTTGCTTTTCTCCAATTAAATCTAAAAAATGAATATTTTGATATATTAATTTTAAATATTAGCTGTGTAATCCTATTTTCCATAATTATACTATCAAATTATGGAAACAAAATAAACAGAAGTTTAGGCTTTGGCTTAGTTGTTTTTGCTATATTAATGTTTATGACTATCCAAAAATCCTTACAGCTATATTATAAACAGAGAATGTTAGTTAAAGATTTAGAAGAAACAAAAGAGGAGTTAGAGAATAAGAAGAAAGAAGTAGAAGCATTAGAAAAAGAAAACTTGGAATTTAGTAAAATAAGTCATTCGATAGCACATAAACAGAAATCATTAGAACATAAATTAAATGAGTTAAGTATGAAAAGTGAAATAGCAGATGAATTAGATATAAAAGATAGAATAGATGACTTGAGTAAGAATTTGATGAAAGAGACAATTGTAGTTTTAGATAAAACAGGAATAACTGAAATAGATGATATGCTTTCTTATATGCAATCAGAATGTGTGAAAAATAAAATAGATTTTCAATTACAATTAAACGGTAACATCTATACAATGATAAATCAT
>CALXAY010000041.1 GCA_944386415.1 uncultured Clostridia bacterium
AGAATAAAAATAACTAATCATAAGCTACTACCTGAATTGGTGGTTAAGCGAGGTGAATAATATGGTAGAAGTGATACTTTCTAAACAAGAGCAAGAAGTAGACGGAATAGAAGAATTAAAAGAAATGTGTAGTTCTTTTAAAGATTTACTAAGTAATGTACTTGTAGCAGCTGAAGGTTGTACTAATACAGAAGAACTAACAGAAAGATTACTTGATAGTTATGTTGCAGTACATAAATTACAAAATGCTATAAAGAATTTGAATAATGAAAATTAGTATAATTCCGCTTCTAAATCTAATATGATAAAGGAGCGGAAACACTATAAATATCAATAGTTATAGCTAATAAAAAAGTATAAAAAGATTTCAAAAAGTATAGCTTTTATTTACATAATATGGTAAAATAATCTTGTGGAAGAAAGTGCTGTAATTCACTTGTACCAATGAAAAGGAGCGATTAAAAGTTGAGAGGTATAAGCATAAAATATAATGAAGATTATACAAAGTGCCAAGTTGTTGTAAGTGTAACAACAAATGGAAAAAGAACAAGATATAAACAAACATTTTATGTAGAAAATGAGAAAAATACAAAAGCTGAGAGAATAATGGAATTAGAAAATAAAGCTATTGAATTTAGAAACAAACATAAAAAGGAAGATTTTATGAGGGGAGAAATAACAACATTTGAAGAATTTGTTGATATATTTATGAAGAAATATGCTAAAAAAGAATTGTCCCCAAGTACAGTTGAAAGATATAAACAACTATATTCAAGAGCAATAAAAAGTCCATTAGGAAAAATGCGTTTAAGTGATATAAAACCAATAGACTTGATAAAGTTTTATGAAAGTTTAGAAGAAAAGCAAGTAATAAAATACAAAAGTGGAAAAGTAAAAGAATACTATTTAAGTAGGCAAACTATTCTTCATCATCAAAAAGCAATAGGAGTTTTGTTTTCAAAAGCTAAGTATTGGCAGTATGTGAAAGAAAATATAACACAAAGAGTTGAGAATATAAAAGTGAAACATAAGGAAACAGAAGTATTGAGTTTAAAGGAAATAAAACAGATGTTAGAGTTATTAGAAAATGAAGATATAATATATAAAACTATTATATATATTGCAACAATGTGTGGGCTTAGGAGACGGAGAAATTTGTGCATTACGGGTGGGATGATATAAATTTTGAAACAAAGACATTAACAGTTAGAAGAAATGTATTGTATATCCCAAAAGTAGGAATAGTAGAAAAAACACCAAAGACAGAAACAAGTATAAGAACTCTAACAATGCCAGATAAGCTAATAAATATATTAAAAGAATATAAAGTATGGCAAGATAAAGAAAGATTAAAGTATGGGTATAAAAATACTGGAAAGTTATTTACAAACTGGACTGGTGAAGATAAAAATATATTAATACCTGATACGGTCTCTAATTGGTTTAGTGTTTTTATTAGTAGAAATGGTTTTAAGCAAGTACATTTTCATTCATTGAGGCACGCCAATATTAGTATTTTAGTTGCAAAAGGAATTGACCCAAAGGTAATAAGCAAACGTGCGGGTCATTCTTCCTTTGATATTACCCTTGAAATTTATGCAAAAGAGGAAGAAGAGCAAGATATTATAGCAGCTAAAAGACTTGATGAAGCATTAGCCTAAGAAAAAGGCGGTGCTAACATACATTAGTAAACAAAATAAATGATAATGGACTCTATAAAAGAGCCCATTTTTTATTGATTTTTAGCTTTTAGTCCCCAGATTGTCCCCTTGACAAATTTCAGTAATTTTGGTATAAAAAATAAAAACCCAAATACTTTTTAACAGTAGGGTTTCTATGTTGGCAGGGGTAGTAGGATTCGAACCCACACAGGCGGTTTTGGAGACCGATGTGCTACCATTGACACTATACCCCTATATTTGAAACACAGTTATTATATTAACACAAAAAAATTAATTTATCAATATTTTTTAATAAATTTTATTGACTTTTTTCCTATATCATAATAAAATATATGAAATTAAATAAATATTTGTTATGGTGAAGAAGAAAAAATGCTTGGAAAATTTATTCCTAGAGAGCAAACGATGGTGGAATGTTTGTAATAAATAAGCATGGGGAGCTTTGGAGTAACTTTAAAATTGAGGTGCTTAAATTAGAAATTTACTAATTTAGGAAATAGGGTGGAAACGCGGAGAAACTTTCGTCCCTAGCTAAGTTATTATAGTTTAGCTAAGGAGGAAAGTTTTTCTTTAGCTATAAAAGGAGGAATTTTTATGTTAGATTCAATGGAAACTTTAGTTGCACTTTGTAAGAACAGAGGATTTATTTATCCAGGTTCAGAAATTTATGGAGGATTAGCAAATACATGGGATTATGGACCATTAGGAAATGAATTAAAAAACAATGTAAAAAATGCTTGGAGAAAGAAATTTATACAAGAACAAAAAAATGTAGTAGGATTGGATAGTGCAATTCTTATGAATCCAGAGACTTGGGTAGCATCAGGGCATGTTGGAGGATTCTCAGACCCATTAATAGACTGCAAGGAATGTAAAACAAGACATAGAGCAGATAAATTAATAGAAGAATGGGCTCATTCACAGGGAAAAGATATGATAGCTGATGGAATGAGTGAAAAAGAATTAGTAGATTTTATTAATGAAAATAAAATTCCATGTCCTAATTGTGGAAAAACTAATTTTACAGATATAAGAAAATTTAATTTAATGTTTAAAACATCTCAAGGAGTTACAGAAGATAAGAAATCAGAAATATATTTAAGACCAGAAACGGCTCAGGGTATTTTTGTTGACTTTAAGAGCGTTTTAAGAACTTCAAGAAAAAAGATTCCAATGGGAATAGCTCAAATAGGTAAAGCATTTAGAAATGAAATAACACCAGGAAACTTTACATTTAGAACACGAGAATTCGAGCAAATGGAAATGGAATTCTTCTGCATGCCAGGAACTGATTTAGAGTGGTTTAAATATTGGAAAGATTATTCTGAAAATTGGTTATTATCTTTAGGTATGAAAAAAGAAAATATTAGATTAAGAGACCATAGCAAAGAAGAATTGGTATTTTATAGTAAAGCAACAACAGATATAGAATTTAACTTCCCATTTGGATGGGGAGAATTATGGGGAATTGCTGATAGAACTGATTATGATTTATCAAGACATATTGAACACTCTAAACAAGATTTAAGCTATCAAGACCCGGAAACAAATGAAAAATATGTACCATATGTAATAGAGCCATCACTAGGAGCAGATAGAGTAGTATTAGCATTCTTATGTAACGCCTATGATGAAGAAGAAATAGCAGAAGGAGATGTAAGAACAGTATTACATTTACACCCAGCTTTAGCTCCATATAAAGTAGCAATACTTCCACTTTCTAAGAAATTATCAGAAAAAGCAAATGAAGTTTATGATAAATTAGCTAAGAAATTTATGTGTGATTATGATGAAACAGGAAGTATAGGAAAACGTTATAGAAGACAAGATGAAATAGGAACACCTTATTGTGTAACAGTAGATTTTGATACTTTAGAAGATGAAACAGTTACAATTCGTGATAGAGATACTATGGAGCAGATAAGAGTTAAAATATCAGAGTTAGAGAATTGGATAGAAGAAAAAATAGAATTTTAGAAAGCTGTTTTTTAGGACGGGGTCAAAAAACAGCAAATAATAAAAAGAGATTCAAGGTTTAAAATAACTTTAAATCTCTTTTAAAAAATAAGTTATTTTTTTTCATATAAATCACTTATTGGAACATTTCTTTCTTCAAAATTATCAACAAAACCAACTTTTGCAATATCACTATTTACACCTTGAATCCAGACAACTCGTTCATTATAAAACACATCACATTTTTCGTCATGAGATAAAATATCATTTATTCTTTCTATGTTCATAAATAAACCTCCTTAAGAATATTTATTAAAAGTATATCCTAATTATTGTAAATTATTACTAATATTTGACTAATAATAAAATTTAATATAAAATGGATAGGTACAAAAAGGAGGAAGGTTATGAACATACAATATAAAGATAAAAATATCGAAATAGAAAGAGGAAAAACAATAGCAGAAAATTTTAAAGAAGAAATAGAAAAAAGTGAATATACAGTAGTAGGTGCAATTTATAATAACGAATATGTAGATTTAAATGAGAAAATAGATGAAGATGGAAAAATAGAATTATTAGATATTTCTACAAAAGAAGGATTAAGAACATATAGAAGAACATTAATATTTATATTTGCAAAAGCATTAAGAAAAATATTTCCAGATAATAGAGCAACAGTAAATTATCAAATGGCAAATACAATATATTGCGATATTGGTGATATAGAAGTAACAGAAGAAATAGTAGAAGAACTAAATAAACAGATGAGGAAAATTGTAGAAAAAGATTTACCAATAACAAAGATTACAATGAATAGAGAAGAAGCAGAAGAATTTTTTGAAAAGAACCATACAAAAAGAGGATTATTACAATTTGAATTAAAATCCAATAAGAAGATTTATATGAACTTTTGTGAAGATTATTTTAATTATTGCTATGGAATCATGGCAAATAGAACAGGAGTAATAAAGACATTTAATGTTGTAAAATATGATAAAGGTTTAATAATTAGATATCCAAGTATTGAAGAGCCAAATAAATTACCAAGTTTAATGCAAAATAAAAAATTAAAATGGGCTTTTGATGAATATAATGAAATCCATAAAATATTAGGGACAAATGCTGTGTATATGCTAAACGAAGCAGTAAAACAAAAAACAATAAAAGATGTTATAATGGTAGATGAAGCATTACATGAAAAGAAAATATCAGATATAGCAGATAGAGTAGCAGAAAATAGAAATATAAAAATGATATTAATTGCAGGTCCATCATCATCAGGTAAGACAACATTTGCACAAAGATTAGGAATACAGCTAAGGATAAATAAAATAAAACCGGTAACAATTTCAGTTGACAACTATTTTGTAGAAAGAAAAGATACACCAAAAGACGAGAATGGAAAATATAATTTTGAAGCAATAGAAGCAATTGATTTAAAGTTATTTAATGAGCATTTAACTAAATTATTAGCAGGTGAAGAAGTAGAAATACCACAGTTTGATTTCCTAGAAGGAACTAAAAAATATAAAGGAAATAAGCTAAGACTAAAAGAAGATGAAGTGCTAGTAATAGAAGGAATCCATTGTTTAAATGATAGATTAACAAGTAGTATTCCAAAAGACCAAAAATTTAAAATATATATTAGTGCATTAACAGTATTAAATATGGATAGATATACTAAAGTATCATCTTCAGATGTTAGATTAATTAGAAGAATAGTGAGAGATTATCAATTCAGAGGATATAAAGCAAAACATACAATAGATGGATGGGCAAGCGTGACAAAAGGAGAAGTGGAAAATATATTCCCATTCCAAGAGGATGCAGATGTTATTTTTAATACTTCACTTATTTACGAATTAGGTGTATTAAAAGGGCTAGCAACTCCAATGTTAAAAGAGATAACAAAAGATGAAACAGAATATGCAGAAGCTGGAAGATTATTAGGAATATTAAAATATATAAGATCAATTCCAGCAAGTGAGGTTCCAACAAACTCTTTATTAAAAGAATTTGTTGGTGGAGGAGATTTTAAATATTAAAGCTGTTTTTTGGGACGGGCTCAAAAAACATCCTTATAGAATTTTTAAATTTTATTATATATTATAAAATGAAAGATATTTAAAGAGGAGTTTTAAATATTAGAATGAAAAATAAAAATTTTGTAAAAAATGATAATGAATTTATCTGTGAAAATTGTGGAAGAAAAGTTCAAAAATTAGGTTATTCTTCTAGAAACCACTGTCCATATTGTTTACATTCAAAACATGTAGATATAAAACCAGGTGACAGATTAGAGACTTGTCATGGAGACTTAGAGCCTGTAAGTCTAGAAATTGATAGTAAAAAAGGTTATGTAATAGTATTTAAATGTAAAAAATGTGGAGTAATAAGAAAAAATAAGGCAGCCAAAGATGATAATATGGATTTAATAATAAAATTAAGTAGTAAACAAATAATCTAAAACTGTTTTTTGGGACGGGGTCAAAAAACAACCAAAAACAGAAGGATAAAAAATAGGGGCGAAATTTAAATAAAGAAAGTGAGATGATTACAATATCAAGAATAGCAAGAAAAATAAATAGAGCCTCTTTTTTTCATGTTATCGTACAAGGAATAAATAAAGAAAATATTTTTTTGGAGGAAAGAAACAAAAATCAATATTTTAAATTACTAAATAAATTATGTGAAAAAAATAATATAAAAATTATAGCATATTGTATAATGGATAATCATGCACATTTTTTGTTACATGTTAATGAAATTAAAGATTTATCAAAAGCAATGCATAGCATAAATTGCTTATATGCTCGATACTATAATTATATGAAAGATGGAAGAAAAGGTTATGTCTTTAGAGATAGATATGTAAGTGAACCTATTACCAGTAAAAGATATTTTATTAATTGCATAAAATATATACATATGAATCCAATAAAAGCAGGAATTGTAAGAAAATGTGAAGAATATAAATATTCATCATTTAATTATTATAAGCAAAAAAATTTAAATAAAGAATTAAAAGAAAATGGATATTTTTCAAAAAGTGATTTTAACGATATAATTAATAATGTTTATACCGACTATGTTTTCCAAGATGTTGATGAAAATATAGATTATAAAGTAAGACAAGGTATTTCAGAATTCATAAAAAAAGAACAAACAAATTTGTTCAAAGTTTTTTCAAATAGAGAGAGCCTAATAAAGTTAATAAAATTTTTAAAAGATATTAAAAAGATAAAATATATACAAATAAGAGTTGTTTTCGATATGACAAGAGGAACAATGGAAGGTATAGCCAAAAAGATAAGGAAAGATAATAAGTAAAGCTGTTTTTTGACCCCGTCCCAAAAAACAGCTTAAATTTTATATTTCTCTATTTAAATTTCCGCTAGTAAATTCTTTTCCCTGAAAATTTTTTCCAGTTTTTACGGTTTTTATAATTTCATTTATTTTGCTGATATTTTCATGTAAAATGTCGATTCTTGCAAAATCTATATGAAATTCATTTGGTGAAATAGATGTAGTTTTACTGTTAAATAAAGTTGTTACTGTTTGAATATTATCTGGCATGATTTCAAATTTCATATTTAATCTATCTTGTAAATAATAAGTTTTATCATTTTGACATCTTACTTTACAAGTAGGATAGCATTTATTTGATTCACCAAGTAAACAGTAATTCATATGCAATAAAGGAGCTTTTCCATATACTATTAATTCTTTTTGCAGATAATTATAATTACAAAGACTGTTAACAGTTTTTCTATCAAGTTCGGGAGATAATGTAAATTTACTAATTCCTAATTTTTTTAATTCTAATACAGTTTGTGAATTAAATACGTTAAATGTATAATTAGAAATTATTTTAAAATATTTATTTAAATCTTTAAATAAACTATTAAGAAGTTTTATGTTACAAATATTAGAGACCACAAAGCCTTGTATATTATAAGTATTGACAGCATTTTCTGCATTTGATAGAAATAAATTTTTATAATTTCCTTTAACAATAGTTGGCATATAAATATATGTATCAAATTTTTTACTAATTATCTTTAAGCAATGTTCATATTTTTTATTTGTAAAAAATTTTAAAGGAATATATATATTGTCTACATTTTCTAATTTATTATAGTCAAAGTTTTCATCTATAATATTTAACAATAATGAAATTTTGGGAAATTGATTTTTTGTGGATTTTGCTATTGTTCTCATATTTTTTAATGTAGAGTTTTCCTTTTTATTAATTTTATCGATAGTTGATTTTGGTATACTTCTATGAATAGCAGCTTGTGCAATACTTTCAACATTAGATAAAGCAGTTCTTCGTAATTCATTTAATATGCTTAGTTTTGGTAAAAATACGTCATCATCAATATCTATATTTATATTTTTAAAGTGATAAGGAGATGATGCTGTTTTTGATATTTGATTTATTACAGTTTGTCTATCTAAGGGTTTAGTTTTTGCTGCTACTGGAATAAAATCTAAATTACAAGTAATTGATAGGTTCTTATAAAGATTTATATTACTACAAGATGTGACATAAATAGAAACTGGTCTTTTCTTTTTTATAGTTACTGTACAATTTAATTCAACTTTTCTATTTTCTTCCTGATAACTTTCCTTAGCCTTTTTAGTAAGGTTTTTGGATGCTAATCTATAAATTTTATATCCATTTTGAATATTACCTTTAATTCTTCCTATTGTTACAGTTTGACCTATAGATGTTTCTTTTATATTTTTACCATGCTCCATTAATTCTGAAATTTTATAACTTCCAATACGATTTTCAATTGCAATAGTATCTCCAATTTCAATTTTATCTTCTAACTCAAGAGTAATATAACCTTTGGTTTTATTATACTTTTTTACCATTCCAATATATAATCCCATATTATTTGGTTTTTCTTTATAGATAAGTTTTTTATTAGCGGAATTATCTAAATGACCAGATGAAGACATACCTCTATTAAATACTTGCATTAATGTTTTTTTATCTTTGTTTGATACGTTATAGTCATCTTTTTTATTTTGAGCCAAATCAAGATATTTTCTATATATTTTAGTAACTGTTGCTACATATTCTGGTGATTTCATTCTTCCTTCTATTTTTAAACATTTAACACCGCTATTTACAAAATCAGGAAGGTAATCCAAGCCACATAAATCTCTTGTACTTAATAAGTATCCGGAATCAATAGTTGTTTCGTTTTCTAATAATTTATATGAAAGCCTACAAGGGCCTGCACATTTACCTCTGTTTCCTGAACGACCACCGAAGCATACTAGAAAATAGGCATTGACCCGAATAGGAAATACATAAAGCTCCATGAGCGAAGCATTCAATTTCTACTTTAGTATTTTTACAAATATATTTAATCTCATCTAGCGAAAGTTCTCTTGCCAAAACTACTCTTTTGAATCCTAAATCTTGCAATTCTAAAGCACCATTTAAATTATGAACAGTCATTTGTGTACTTCCATGGATTGGTAAGTCTGGAAATAAATTTATTAATTTTTTTGCTAATCCTAAATCTTGAACTATTATTGCATCAATTCCATATTCATAAGCTTTAGCTGCAAGTAAGATAGCATCATCAAATTCATCATCTTTTATTAAAGTGTTTAATGTTAAATTTGTTTTTACTCCACGAATTTTTGCATATTCAATGGCTTTTTTTAGATTTTCACCACTAAAATTATTAGCAAATGCTCTTGCACTAAAAAGATTAGAACCAAAATAAACACTATCTGCACCATTTTGAACAGCTGCTTTTAAACATTCAAAATCTCCAACTGGAGCAAGCAATTCTATCATTTTAGGCCTCCTAAAGTTTTTTTACTAATTATATCATTAAAATAGATAAATACAAATATTTTCATAAAAATTTATTTTTAGACAAAAAAGAACCCCTTTTGCGAGGGGAGAAAATAGTTTCTTTTTGTTTTTGGTTTTAAGGCTCATAAAGCTTGGGTGTTCCGTCTGCATTAAGCATAACTGTAAGACCTCCTTTTCGATAACCTGAAATCCACAGATACATAACCTTAGTATCTGGGTCATAGTATATAGTAGCATTACCAGAGGAATTAACTTCTATCAATACATTTTCCTCAGCTACATCTGAAGAGGATGCGGTTTTAGTTTCAAGTTCTGAATCGAAACTGCAACCTAGTAGGCCAAGCCCTAAAAACATTGCGAGGATGATAGTAATCACAAGTCCGAGTTTTTTTGACATAATAACTCCTCTCATTTGTCCTACTTTGTTGTAGGAATTTACTAAAAAACAGTATAATTACTGCGTATGCATATTATACTACAAACAATAAATTATGTAAAGTAAAAATGCTTTGTAAAATTTTAAAATTTATTGACGAAAAAAATCGGAAATGATATAATATTTTCATAAAAACGAAGGAAAAATTAAGGAGGAACTTTATGGATAGTCATAAGAAAAATATAAGAAATTTAATTTTATTAATAGTCGCATTGTTATTAATAAGTGTAACTTTTTATGCTGGATCGATAGTTACAACTTCTTCTAAATTGGAGCAAGTTGAAATAGCAAAGTGTCTAGCAGCGACAGAAAATACAATGAATAATTCAAATACTAATAATACAAGTAATACTAATACAAATTCAACTAATACTTCAAACAAATCACAAACGAAATCTTCAGAAAAAGAGAAAGAATCAAGTAATGCTAATTTAAAAATGTTAGGTATTAGACCATCTGAATATGATTTTTCAGGATTTAAATCAGCAACAACAACTTATGAAGTAACAGTGCCATCAGATGTAGATGAAGTAGAGGTATATGGAACTGCTCAAGATAGTAATGCAAAAGTTAGTGGATTAGGAACAAAAAAAATAGAAGAAGGTTTAAATGATTTATCAATAGTAGTAACAGCAGAAGATGGAACAGAAAAAATATATACAATAAAGGTAACAAGAGAAGATAGTGAATCTTCAAGTGAAAATACTGAAGAGTCAGAAATTTCAAGAGATGGTTTAACATTTTTAAAAATAGGTGATTTAGAGTTGTCACCAGAATTTAGTACAAATGTTTATGAATATACAGCCAAATATATAGGAGAGGGAACTAAAGTAAGTGTTGATGCAGTAACAACCGATCCTACTTATAATGTTGAAATAACAGGAAACGATGAATTAAAAGAAGGAGAAAATGTTGTTACTATTTTAGTATCAGATAAAGAAGGAGAAAATGTTGCAACATATCAAGTAACTGTAAATAAAAGTTTAGTAGACGAAGAAGCAATTGCAAGAGAACAAGAAGAAGCAAGGAAAAAAGAAGAACAAAGAAAAATGATAATAGGTGGAGCAGTAGCTGGGGGAATTGTATTAATTATTATAATTGTTTTAATTGCTAGACATAGAAGAAATAAAAATTTGGCTGAAGAATATACTATACCTTTTTCAGGGTTAAATGATGAAGATGATTTTGTAGAAGATAAAAAATATCAAAAAGAACAAGAAAATCAAGACGAAAATACAGAAACTGTAGATGATGAAGTTTGGACTAAAGAAAAAGCCAGAAAACAATTTTTAGATGACTATGATAATAGTAACATATATCATGATCAAGAAAGAGCTTCAAGAAAAAAACATAAAGGTAAAAGATTTAAATAAAAAAGTTTTAAAAAGGATTCCAATGGAATCCTTTTTTATCAAGGAAGGATTAGCAACATCCACCTCTATTACCACCACAACAGCAGCAAATTAATAAAATAAGGATTATAATCCAGCAACAATCATCACCAAATCCGAATCCACCGCATCCTCTGTTCTCTGGCATAGTATAAACCCCCTTCCAATTTACAAATATGTTTTCTTTTGTTGTGTTCTTTCCTTTGTATGATATATCTTATGTTTTTTTAAGAAATGTGTTACAAAATATTTTTGTAGAGAAAAAGTTTTTTATGTTTTTTAATATGTTCGCTTTAATTAGTTTGGGTTTTGTGTTAGAATACGTTTGTTAGGAGATGAAAATTTTGGGAGCAAAAAAAATAGGGGAAGTATTTAGTGATTATAAAACTAATTCTAATATAAAATATGCCCAAATAGTGGCTTTAAATGTACTTAAAAAAACAAATACACTAGAAGTAGTAATGTATTATGATGAGTATATAGAAATAAAAGAAATATGGTATTTTGAACAGTTCCTACAAGAAAGGTTTCATTTCAATAAAATAGAAATGAAAATAAAGTATCATGATGCAGTTGAGAAAAAGAGTATTTCTTCTGAATGGAAAAATATAATTGCATATATGTCACATAAATATCCTTTAATGAAACCCATGTTACTACTTAAAAGTGACGTGGAAGTAAAAGGAAAAGATATATTAGTTAGAATGCATATAAAAGGTGCAGATTTTTTGCATGCCAAAAAAACAGATAAAGAATTAGTTCATGTTTTGGAAAATCTTTTTGGGGAAAAATATAACATTGAATTAAGAGAAGAATTATCAAAAGATGAAATGAAAAGAATAAAACAAAAACTTAAGGAAGAAGAAGCACAAATAGTAGCCAATATTGAAGAAGAAAATAAGAAACATGAAAATGAAGAAGAAGTAGAAATATTAGTTCCAGAATATGTAGATCCAGATTATAAAATGCCAAGTGAAGAAGATTATGTCCCTGAAAATATAGATATAGAACTTGAACCAGTTTCAGTAGAATACATAATGGGAAAGCCATCAAAAGCAAAAGAAAAACATGTACTTGTAAAAGATTTAGGTGCAGATTCAGGAAGAGTAACATTAGAAGGAAGAGTAATTACATCAGATGTACGAGAAACTAAATCAGGAAAAGGAATGTTAATATTTGATATCTATGATGGAACAGGAAAGATAACAATAAAATCTTTTGCAAAAGACTTTAAAAGTGGTCAGGAAATGATTGAAAAGATACAAAATGTAAAGGCTGTAAAAGTGATTGGGAAAGCAGGACTTGATACTTATGCAGGAGATGTAACAATAATTGCAAATACAATAATTGAAAGTAATATAGATTTTCCGCAAATGCCAGAAGAAGATGAAAGTACTCCTCTTATATATGGTAGCTCAATGAACATAACTGAAAACTTAGTCAAAGTGGCTGATTTAGGGGTGGATGATGGTAAAATTGCACTACAAGGAGAAGTAATATATTCAGAAGATAGAACTCTAAAATCAGGAAAAACATTATTTAGTTTTGATTTATATGATGGAACAAGTACAATAACTTGTAAAGTATTTTTAGAAAAAGATAAAGCAAAAAAGACAATGAAAAGAATAACTGGAGCAAAAGGATTAATGGTTGCAGGAACAGCAGGTATGGATAGCTTTGCAAATGAATTATCAGTAATGGTTAATACAATTGTAGAATGCGAAGGCTTAAAAAAGCAAGAAAGAATGGATAATTCAAAAGTAAAAAGAGTAGAACTTCATATGCATACTCAAATGAGCCAAATGGACGCAATGACATCAGCAACAGATTTAATAAAAAGAGCGATGAAATGGGGAATGAAATCAATAGCTATAACAGACCATGGAGTTGTTCAGAGCTTTCCAGAAGCACATAAATTACTAGGGTACGATAATCCAGATATGAAAATAATCTATGGAATGGAAGCATATTTAGCACCAGATAAAAACCCAGTAGTAGAAAATTCTAAAAATCAAGACTTAAATACAACATATTGCGTACTAGATTTAGAAACGACAGGTTTTTCAGCAACGACAGAAAAAATAACAGAAGTAGGAATAATGAAATTAAAGAACGGAGAAGTGGTAGATGAATTTTCTTGTTTTGTAAATCCTGAAAAGCATATACCAGAAAGAGTAACAGAGGTAACTAATATCACAGATGAAATGGTAAAAGACGCAGAAACAATAGATAAGGTATTTCCTAAAATATTAGAATTTTTAGGAGATTCAGTAATTGTTGCCCATAATGCAGGGTTTGACGTAGGATTTTTAAAACAAAATGCTAAAAACTTAGGATATGATTTTGATTATACATACATAGATACTTTAAGTTTAGCAAAAGACTTATTCCCAGAGTACAAAAAATATAAATTAGGAAAAATTGCAGAAAACTTGGGAATAAAAGTAGAAGTAGCACATCGTGCTTTAGATGACGTTGATACAACAGTAAAAGTATTTAAGGTAATGCTAGATATCTTAAAAAAACGTGGTGCAAAAAAAGTAGATGATATAGATAGAGTAAGTAGAACAGAAGAAGCAAAGAAGGAAGAATACAAAAAATTAAAAACATATCATGCAATAATTTTAGCTAAAAATTATATAGGTTTAAGAAATTTATATAAATTAGTATCTTATTCACATATTAAATATTTTTATAGAAAGCCACGTATTTTAAAAAGTTTACTAGAAAAATATAGAGAAGGATTAATTTTAGGAAGTGCATGTGAAGCAGGAGAATTATATCAAGCAATAGAACTTCGGGAAAACAGATGAAGAAATAGAAGAAATTGCAAACTTCTATGATTACTTAGAAATACAACCAATTGGAAATAATAATTTCTTAATAAGAAATGAAGTAGTAAAAGATGAAGAAGCTCTAAGAGATATAAATAGAAAAATAGTAGATTTGGGAGAAAAACTAAATAAACCAGTAGTTGCAACTTGTGATGTTCATTTTATGGATCCACAAGATGAAGTATATAGAAGAATATTAGAGGCAGGACAAGGATATCAGGATGCTGATAGACAAGCACCATTGTATCTAAGAACAACAGAAGAAATGTTAGAAGAATTTAGCTATTTAGGAAAAGAAAAAGCATATGAAGTTGTTGTAACAA